>JAYTSV010000177.1:0-4115 GCA_043745465.1 Fimbriiglobus sp. | reverse complement strand
GGTCGCGGACGGTGTTGTTGTACTCGGCCCGGTTGAGCCGCCGCAGGGTGACGCGGCCGGGGTCCTTGGGGCCGACGCAGTTGACCTTGATGAAGCTGTCGTCCACGAGGGTCAGGAACTCGGCCTTCTCCAGCGAACTCGGCTGCGGCTTCTTCTTGGGCGGCATCTCGCCGTTGGAAACGACGCGGACGACGTTTTCCCAGGTCTTGCGGTCCTTACGGGCCGCGGCCCCGTCGGCGTAAATATCCAGGGGCACGCCGCCGGACTGCTTGTCCGAGTTGTGGCAGCTATTGCAGTGCGTCGTCAGGAACGGGTTGATCTTGTCCGCGAGCACCTTGTCGGCGGCACTGGGCGGGGCGACGGCCTTGACCGCGGGCGGGACCGGTTCGGCGGCGGGGGCGTAGATCAACGCGCCGATCAAGAGCAGGGGCAGACCGAGAACCGTCGAGTGTACAGACCGCGTCATGAAGACCGGCTCCGGCACATTAGGGAGGAGTCAAGCGGCCGACTCGTCGGTCAGAACCGCAGACGGATGGGCGGTGTCACCGCGCCGGGAGGCAGGCTTCGCGTCAAGTCCAGTATTATTCCCAACTCTCGCCCTCCTGGCAAGATTAAAACAGAGTGGGAGCAGGCGACGCCTGAACAATCTCCCCATCATTGAAAAACTACTTACGGACCGACGCCGATCGTTTCGTCCGGACTTTCGCCGTATGCCAGCCACGGAACTCGGCCGCTCATCGCCAGCTTGTTTAGCGCGACGTTGACGAAGAGTTGTCCGACGACGATGCAGCCGACCGGACTCGCGTTCGGCCACCCGGCCCACCGCACAACTCCTTTCCCCGTCTTCACAATCAGCGTCATCGCCGGCAGGGCGACCAATAGGCACCGCCATAACCGTAGGCGTGGGGCGGGTTTCACATCGTCGGCCATGCCGCGGTCCTCCGGCCGTTAAATCACGGTGCCGTTGGGGACGACCGCGCGGAGCCAACAGGGGCGGCTTTGGGTGGGGGGCGTCAGTTGGCGACGCCGGCGTCGATTTGGAAGACCATCCGCCACAGCCGGTCGGCCTCGCCACGCTCGATGACCTGGATCGGCGACTGGCCCTCGAAGGCGGAGTTCGGCGTCCGCATCCATTCCCCGAGTTCGCCGGCCGGCAGCAATCCGCTCAAGGCCGCCCGCAGTCGGTCGGTTTCGATCAACTTCTGGCGGGCCGGTTCACTGAGGGGCTTGCCGCCTTCCCAGCCCGCGACCGACCGGAGAGAGTAACCCGAGACGCGACCGTACTCGACTTGCGACAAGCCCATCTTGGCGCGGACTTCGGCCACTGTTGCAAGAGAGCCCTTGGGCAACTTGGGTGCAGGCTGCGCCTTGCCTGGGCGCGACGACTGCGTCCGCAATCGGCCGGCCGCAACCCGCTTCGGGGACGGCGCGGACTTCGTTGCGGTTCGCGTCGCTTGGCTCGTGGTCGGCATGGCAGCCCCCGTTCGCGGCACACAATCAGTGCGTGCAAATCTGCACGCATATGTCATGTTACTCCGGCCTGCCGAGGTTGTCCAGATCGGCCGCGTTGCGGACCACGGCCCGCCACTTCTTGGTCAGCCGCGCCGGGAACACGAGTAAGTTCACCCCGTTCGGGTCGGGCTTCGACGGCACCAAGATGCCGTGAAGTCCCGATGCGAACGCGGCGCGGCCGAACGCTTGCGTCGTGGCCTCGTGCCCGCGGGCCATGACGGCCCGCCAGTCCTCCGCCAGGAGGGCCTCAATCCCGCCGGGCAGGGTCTCGAAAGCTGCGGCATCAGTCAAGTCGAGGACCGACCCCAGCACCAGCCCGACGGCGACGACCACCTTGGGAAGACCCTTCGAGACTGGCAGGCCGTGGTAGCGGAAGTGCTCGTTCGCCTCTCGGAGTGCGGTCTCCGGTTCTCGGCTCAGGTAGATCACCCTCGTCGCCCCCGGGGGGTTCCAGCGACCGCCCCCCAGTGACGCACCAATGCCGGAGACGATTTCCTGCGCCGTCGTAAACCGCGGCCC
Organism: Fimbriiglobus sp.; assembly: GCA_043745465.1. Taxonomy (GTDB): domain Bacteria; phylum Planctomycetota; class Planctomycetia; order Gemmatales; family Gemmataceae; genus Fimbriiglobus. The sequence continues at coordinate 2,084 of JAYTSV010000177.1, read as the reverse complement.
GGCCGCGCGATAGTAGTCGTCAGTGAGCGTCTCCGCTTCGGACCTGCGTGCGTGGAACCAGGCCTGAAACTCGGCCGACCTCGGGTGCGCCCGAAGTCCCACAAGCATGTCTCCGTGGCGGTATCGCATTTTAACCAGAATCTCCTCCGGCCGTTAAATCACGCACCCGTTGGGGATGACGGCCCCGCGGGGGACGCAGACGATGCCGTCGCGGATGTTGAACCGGTCCTCGGGGTCGTCGTACTCCGTGTGCCCGGCCGCGTTGACGATTCGCACGTTCGACCCGACCCGGCAGTCCTTGTCCAAGATCGCGTTCGTAATGACCGTGTTGTCGCCGACGTTCAGGAGCGGAATGCCGTCGTTGATGTTCCGCTTCTGCTCGCCCTCGGGTTCGTACCGGTCGGAGCCGATCATGACCGTGTCGGTCAGCGTGCAGTTGTTGCCGATGCGGCTGCGGACCCCGATCAGGCAGTGCTCCAGGGTCGTGCCCTTGCCGATCCGGCAGCCATCGGCGACGACGCACCGGTTCAGCGTCGCGCCTTCCATCTGCGACGCCGGGAGGTTGCGCATCCGCGTGAAGATCAGCCCCTCGGGCTGGTAGAAGTCGAACGGCGGGTTCGGGTCGCACAGGGCCAGGCTGGCCTCGTGGTAGCTCTTGATCGTGCCCAGGTCCTCCCAGTAGCCGTCGAACAGGTGGGCGTGAATCTTCCGCTTGCCGACACTGCGGGGGAAGACCTCCTTGCCGAAGTCGGTCGCCAGCGGCGGCTCGTTGAGCAGGTCGAACAGCACGTCCGTGTTGAACAGGTAGATGCCCATGTTGGCCAGGTAGTGCCGGCCCTGGGCGGGGATGCCGCGCTCGTTGATCCACTCGGCCGGCGTGAAGTACGGCTTCCGCTCGGCCTCCGTCTTCGGCTTCTCGATGAACGAACTGACCCGCCCCGCGTCGTCCATGCGCAACAGGCCGAACCCCGCCGTCTGGTCTTCGCGGACGGGGATGGCGGCGATCGTCACGTCGGCCTTCGACTCGCGGTGCGTCTTGATGAGGGCCTGGTAGTCCATGCGGTACAGTTGGTCGCCGGACAGGATCAAAACCTCCTTGCAGCCCTCGTTCTTGATGTACAGCGAGTTCTGTCGGACGGCGTCGGCGGTCCCCTGGTACCAGTCGGATGCCTCGTAGGTCTGCATGGCGGCGAGGACTTCGACGAACGACGAGCCGAACATGTCGAACTTGTACGTGTTGTTGATGTGCCGGTGCAGGCTGACGCTGAGGAACTGCGTGAGGACGTAGATGCGGGTGAGTCCCGAGTTGATGCAGTTCGAGATGGGGATGTCGATGAGCCGGTACTTGCCGGCGACGGGGACGGCCGGCTTGGCGCGGAGTTTGGTCAGCGGGTACAGCCGCGAGCCGCGCCCGCCGCCGAGGATCACCGAAAGGACTTGAGGATCTTTGGACATGGGCGCGCCTTCGGGGAGGGGTGTGGCCGAGCGTCTCGCAAGGGGAATCCTAGCCGCAGGGTGGCCGTTCGATCAACGGGATTCTGCCAACCCGCGGGCATCTTCGGCCTGGAGCCGGCGTAACCACCGGTCGAGAACGAACGTCCCCAGCGGCACGACCGACGCCACCGCGGCCGCGCCGACGAACCCCAGCACACGCCCCACCCCGCCGAACCGCCGCCGGGCCGCGACCTCCAAGACCGCGACGACGTACAGCACGAACAGCCCGCCGTGCAGCGACCCGACGACCTTGACTGGCAGCGGCAGGTCGAGCGCGTACTTCAACGGCATGGCGGCGAGCAGCAGCACGAGAAACGACCACCCCTCGACGAACCCGATCAGGCGGAGGCGGGACAGCGGCGTGTCGAGTGGGTTCATGCGGTGTGGCCTTCGGGTGACTGGGGGGAGACCTCACCCCCCGGCCCCCTCTCCGAAACGGAGAGGGGGAGCGAGCAGGTTTCCGTCAACGACTTCAACCTACTCGCTCCCCTCTCCGCGTCGGAGAGGGGCCGGGGGTGAGGTCTCCGCGAAAGAGTCAACTTACGGCCCGTGCCCGAACATTCTGCACTCTGCACTTTGCACTCGCGGTT
>JAYTSV010000176.1:0-15609 GCA_043745465.1 Fimbriiglobus sp. | reverse complement strand
GAGTGTCAGAATGGCCCTCAAGAACTCAGCCCTAACTCAGTGACATAGCTATGTCACTGCAAAATCGACTTGTAATTAATAGTGAACATCCGCTTTGGGGCCGTGAACGCGTACCCCAATACGTGTATATTAATCGAATTGGTATTCCATGACGATCTTGACCTCCGCACACGCAGCACAGGCGGCATACAGCGAAACGTCGAGGAAAAAGTCCGGACCCCGCTGTAGGAGCCAGGTATAAGTGTGATGAGAAAATATGTCATTACTGTACCGAAGTTCGACATCAATGATGTGTCGGTTTCCGCCGCAGCGCGGGCAGATATACAGGTTGGCGGCCAGTTCCGTCTCCGGGTCACGAGTCCGGGTTTTGTGCCCGGCGGCGATGATCCACCGGACCCGTCGGCCGACCGCGTCTTCGCCCGGCACTTCGGCCGGGCGGGGCACACGGTTTTCGCGGTACATCACCTCCGCCCTCGGGTCTTCGTCCCCGCGGTAAAGCCCGCGGCCGAACAGCTCGTCGCGATCTGACTCGTAATAACTACCGTCCAGCATCGTGTCGATCAGGACACCTCGGCGACCGGAGTCGGGGTCGAGCAGGACGACCGGGTCGAGGTAGCCGACCCCGACCTCGCCGCTAGTCGATAGGCCGGTCACGGCGCACGCCGGCCGGGCGGGGTGGACCCGTACCCGCCACCGAGCGATCGGCCAATCGTCATTGTCATCGACGCGTACCAACTCCGGGTGGAATATGGCCAGACAGCGGGGTGGGCGGCTTACAACCCTGCGAGCAGTGAGCATCAGGTACCCCCCGCCTTCCAATTGAACATAATAAACTTGCCGAGAGTGACAATGTCGCCCACATCGCCCACGCGAGTCGGGCCGTGTTTGCCGCGTACCAGCCGGCGGTGCGCGAAGTCGTCGTCGTGTTCTCGGACGGTTGGATGGCCCGCGTTAAAATTTGACTGCACTTCGCGGGGCGGGGCGGTATCATCGCCGCGTCGGAGTTCGTCCCGCCGGTCGTCACATTGTCGCTGAAGGAAGTTCCCATGGTGCGTTGGTTCCTCGGGTGTACGCTCGCCCTGTCCGCAAGTCTGGGCCTCGCCGCGGAGCCGCCGGCCGGGTTCAAGGCGGTGTTCAACGGCAAAGACCTCAGCGGCTGGCGCGGGTGGGCCGTCCACGACAAGGGTGGTTCGCCGCTCGACCTAGCGAAGCTTTCCCCGGAGGCGGCCAAGGCCAAGTTCGACAAGTGGGACGCCGACGCGGTCAAGCACTGGACGGTCGAGAACGGCGAACTCGTCAACGACGGTCACGGCGCGTACCTCTCGACCGTCGAGCAGTTCGGGGACGTGGAGTTTCTCATCGATTACAAGATGATCCCACTCGGCGACAGCGGCATTTACATGAAGGGCCTGCCCCAAATCCAGATTTGGGACTCGACCGATCCGTCGCAACTCAAGCACGGCGCGGACAAGGGCAGTGGCGGCCTGTGGAACAACTCGCCCGGCGCGAAGGGCAAAGACCCGCTCGTGCTGGCGGACAAGCCGTTCGGCGAGTGGAACACGTTTCGCATCCTGCAAGTCGGCGAGTACCTGACCGTCTCCCTGAACGGCAAGCTCGTCGTCGATCACGCCCGGTTGGAGAACTACTACGACCGCAAGCTGCCGATGACGAAACTCGGCGCGGTCATTCTGCAAACCCACGGCAAGGAGATTCGCTGGAAGAACGTCTACGCCCGCGCGATTCCGACGGCCGAGGCGAACAAGATACTCGCCGAGAAGGCCGGCGACGGATTCAAGGCGATCTTCGACGGCAAGACCCTCGACGGCTGGCAGGGCGCGGCCGCCGACTACGAAGTGAAGGACGGCTCCATCGTCTGCAAGCCGAAGCGCGGCGGCAACCTGTACACGAAGGACAAGTACGCGGACTTCGTCGCGCAAGTCGAGTTCAAGCTGCCCCCCGGCGGCAACAACGGCCTGGCGATCCGCTACCCCGGCACTGGCGACCCGTCGATTTCCGGCCTGTGCGAGGTGCAAATCCTCGACGACAGCTCGCCCAAGTACCTCAAAATCGACCCGCGGCAGCGCTGCGGCAGCGTCTACGGGGCCATCCCCGCGGCCGCCGGTTACCTCCGCGAAGTCGGCGAGTGGAACACGATCCAGACGACGGTGCAGGGCAGCAAGGTCACCGTCGAACTCAACGGCTTCCGCATCACCGACGGCGACACCGCGGCGGTCAAGGACTTCATGCGCAAGGAGCCGCACACCGGCATCACCGCGAAGGAAGGGTTCTTCGGCTTCGCCGGGCACTCCGACCCCGTCGAGTTCCGCAACGTCCGCATCAAGACCCTGAAGTAACCCCGTCGATCCCCGCGCGGCCGGCGACACTCGCCGGCCGCGTTCCTCTCGCCCGGAGTCTCCGCGAATGCGTCCGATCCTCTCCCTGTTCGCCGCGTTAGTGTCGGTCGTGCCGGCGCTCGCCGACGAGCCGAAGTTGAAAGCCCTGATTGTGGACGGGCAGAACAACCACAACTGGAAGGCGACGACGCCGCTGTTGAAGAAGTGCCTCGAAGACTGCGGCCGGTTCACTGTGGGCGTGGCCACGTCGCCGGCCAAGGACACGAAGGGCTTCGCGCCGAAGTTCGCTGACTACGGCGTGGTCGTGCTGAACTACAACGGCACCGAGTGGCCGGCTGAGACGAAGGCCGATTTCTTGACGTTCGTCCGCGGCGGCGGGGGCGTCGTCGTCGTCCACGCGGCGGACAACGCCTTCGCCAAGTGGCCGGAGTACAACGAGTTGATCGGCGTCGGCGGCTGGGGCGGCCGCACGGAGAAAGACGGCCCGTACCTGCGCCTGCGCGACGGCAAGATTTTCCGCGACGAGCGCGCCGGCCCCGGCGGCAACCACGGCAAGCAGCACGAGTTCACGCTCGAACACACCGACCCCGAGCACCCCATCACCAAGGGCCTGCCGCCGGTCTGGAAGCACACGCAGGACGAGCTTTACGACCGCCTCCGCGGCCCAGCAAAGAACCTGACGGTCCTGGCCTTCGCCCACTCGGACAAGGCGACCGGCGGCACCGGCGAGAAGGAACCGATCCTGATGGTCATCGACTACGGCAAGGGCCGCGTCTTCCACACGACGATGGGCCACGACGTGAAGTCCATCCACTGCGTCGGCTTCCAAACGACCCTGCAACGCGGGGCCGAATGGGCCGCGACCGGCAAGGTCACACTCCCCGTCCCGAAGGCGTTCCCGACCCCCGACAAGTCGCTAGCGACGGAGTGACCGGCATTACGCCTTCAGCATCGCCGCGAACTTCTTCCGGACCTGGCCGAGCTTCGGGCCGATCAGGTACGCGCAGTACGGTTGCTCCGGGTGCGACCGGAAGTAGCCGTGGTGGTAGGCCTCGGCGACGGAGAAGTTCTTCAGCGGCTCGATCTCGGTGACGATCGGCTTGGGGAAGATTTTCGCGGCACCGAGCGCCGCGATCACTTCGCCCGCTTCGCGCGACTGTTCCTCGTCGTGCGTGAAAATCACCGAGCGGTACTGCGGCCCGACATCGTTGCCCTGCTTGTCCCGCGAAGTGGGGTCGTGGGTGACCAGGAAGAGTTCGACGAGCTGCTTGTACGCGACGACGCCGGGGTCGTAGGCGAACTGAATCACCTCGGCGTGCCCCGTCCGCTTGCCGCACACCTCTTCGTAGGTCGGGTTGACGACGTGCCCCCCCGCGTACCCCGGCACCACCCCCGTGACCCCGTCGAGCACTTCAAACACGGCCTCCGTACACCAGAAGCACCCGCCCCCGAACGTCGCCAGATTTCCTGTCATTTCGTCGCCTCGCGGTGGAATGCGCACAGAATTGCGGGCGTCAATCGTGGCCCGAACGTCGCCCGTCTGACAAAGGAAGCACGACGGCAACTCCTGCGCCACCATTGCGAACGAGAAAGTCCGCCCCATCTAGGATAGGAAGCAGGTCAAGCTCGCCTTCCACACGCTTGGATCACAAACAGCACCAAAGCGGGTGAGGTTACGATGTGCGAAACTGTGGTGTACCCAGCGGGTTCGACGCTCGCCGTGGGGGCCGTGGGGGCCGTGGTCGCCGGGTGTATGATCGCCGAAATGAGTGCGATGGGACTGTGAAGGGCGGGCACAGCCGCGTCCGGCGTTGCAACCTGGGGTTGTAGGATTGTGCAGCGAACGGCACGAAAACACCCCAACTCGGCTCGCACCCCGCAAGGGCGGGGTGGTGGTCCCGATTTATCGCGCGGGGGGATCGGTCTGGCTGAAGACTCTAACACTTAGCTGATCTGTCTTCGCTCGGCTTGACGGTGGCGATTCCCAACGCTCCAATCATAGTGCTTGAAGATCGCGGAGACCTAGCGGCCCTAAATGCCTCCGGCTGGTCAGGCCTGGGCGGTTTTTTCAGCAGCCTCCTTCCCGCATGGGTTTAAGCGATGCCAAAGAAGTCCGATCCAAAAAATCAGGCCGAGCCGCTCAAACTCAACGTGGCTCCCCACTTGGTTCAGGACCTCGGCCTGAACCTATACACAGACCTGCCGAAGGTGCTCGTGGAGTACGTGGCTAACGCTTACGACGCCGACTCGCCGTTCGTTGATATTGTCATGGACTTTGTGGAGATCGAAAAGCAGCGGGCGATCGTCAAGGCCACTGCCACTGCGGACAAGGCCAAAGCCGCAGGCGTCCCTGAGGCACTGGCCGCCATACCTTCAATGGGCGAGCGGACACTACCCCTTAGTGTCACTGTGAAGATTTCCGACCGCGGGTGCGGCATGTCGCGGGACGACCTTGCGACACAATTCTTAATCGCCGGCCGGCGGCGGCGTGAGGAAGGCCCGGCCCCCAGTACGCACACCAGTGGTGGGCGTCTGCTCATGGGGCGGAAGGGTGTCGGCAAACTGGCCGGCTTCGGGGTGGCGCAGGTTATTACGATCACGACGCGGAAGCGGGACGCGCGCGATGCCACTAGGATCGTTCTAGACTACCACGAGATTGGTAAGCACCGCACCACTAACGACATTGTCGTGCCGGAATCGACCCCGCCGGGCGGCGGTGGAATCCCGATCACCGGCGGCACGGAGGTGGTCCTGTCCTGCTTGATGCACGACCCCCTGAAGACCAAGCAGGACACAGTCGAGAACGCCCTCACGAAGCAGTTTTGGCAAGTGGCACAGGGCGGGTTCAAAATCAACCTGAACGGCCGGCCGATCTCGGGGGATGCGCCCGAATACAAGTTCGCCTGGCCACGGCCCGAACTCCCTCACGACCAGCTGGTGAGTCACAGCATCGCAGTCGAAGATGATCGCGAGTACCAGTTTCTCTACCGCTTGCGTTTCAGAAAGGACTCTCTGATGGCGGCTGAACGCGGCGTGCGAATTTACGCCCACGCTCGCCTGGCGTCCGCACCCAGCCTTCTCGACGTGCCGACCGGCATGCACGGGTTCCGACAGAGTGACTACCTGGACGGAATCGTCCAGGCCGACTTCATCGACGAGCAGCCGACCGATTACATCGCCACCGACCGCCAATCTTTGCGGTGGGAAACCCCGCTGCTCGGCCCGCTGAGGAAGTTCCTGTCGGAAGAAATGAAGAACGCGATAGTGGAGTGCCAGAAGGTAATGGACGGCAACGCCGAGAAGGAGGCTCGGGACGACATTTATACAAACGACCTTATTGCCAAGGCCTCCCTCCCCAAGCACCGCGCGAGGGCCGTCCACAAGATGGCCGCCGTCTTGGCCAGCATTTGCAAAGGCGGCACTGAAGGTCAAGAGTACAAAGAGCGTATCGGGATATTGGTCAGTGGGGTCGAACAGGGGGACATCCTGTCCGAACTCCACAAGCTCTCCCGCGAAGCCGTGCCGAACTTCACGAAAGTCGTCGAGGAGGTCACCGAACTAACCAAGCAAGAGTTCGGGGACTTCGGTCGCTACCTGCGTGGCCGCCTGTCGGCCATCGACGCGCTGGCTAACATCATCGGGAGGCAGGACTTCGCGCTCGGAAAGAACGAGAAGGAGCTGCACGTGTTGTTGGAAAATAACGCCTGGCTGATCGACCCGGCGCTCTCTCAGTTCCTGACCTCCAACCAGACCCAGGACGTGACATTCAAGAAGCTCGCCGCGGAACTTGGGGTAGGGAGCGGGGTACCAGCCGATCCAGACTCAGGTGACGAGCGGCCCGACCTCGTATTCCTGCTACACAACACCAGCCTAAACCGCCTCCTTATCGTCGAGTTGAAGGCCCCCAACGTCAAGCTAAACATGGAGCACCTTTTGCAGTTACGTGACTACGTCCGTGACGCCCGCACGTGGCTTAAGAATGCTGGGCGGGAGCACGTGATTGTCGAGTCGATACTGATTGGCAGCAGGAGTAAGGCGGTAACGACTTCAAAAAATATCAAGCGGCTAGAAGACGAGCTTACCAGGAAATCGCCGTCTGACGACGAGCGGGTTTATGACCTGAATGAGTTGCTCGACAGAACCAAACGCGCGCACGTGGAGTTACTCTCCATACACCGCCAGCAAACGAATACCTAGCCAAGTAACTGGCGGACGGCCCTCGCTACGACCTTGCCCATTGCGGGGGGCACCCCGTTGCCAATCTGTCGTGCCACCTGGTAAGGCGTTCCCGTAAATTTCCAGCGGTCGGGGATGCTCTGAAGTCGGGCGGCCTCACGGAGTGTAATGACCCTGTCCTGCTCCGGGTGAATGTACCTTCCCTTTGAGGCGTTTAGGAGGGCGGTCCTTAGCGTGTTACTCGGCTCGTCCCACAGCATGCGCCCCCACACGTCCGTTGCCTCGCCGCGAATTTTCCACCACGAGGCAGGCGCGAGGTGTGGCGCGAGCCTTAGAACGTCGCGTTTGTCACCGCCGTAGGGGATCACCCTCATACGCTCTAACGCCAACTCGCTACACGTTCGGGCGACGTGCCCGTTCCGGCCGTCCGGCACCGACGGCAGGCCGGCCCACGCCGCCCGCACAGTCATAGGCTGCCCCGAGTTCGGAGGGGGGATTGTGGGGGCACCGACCTTGGAAGCGAAGGCGAAGCACCTCCTCCGGAACTGCGGCAGGCCGTAATCGACGCCGTTCAAAACGGCGGAACTCACCCCGTACCCCAGCCCCTCCAGCCTGGCTCTGAGGTGAACCCAGTGCCGAGACGCCAGAAACGTCGGCACGTTTTCGATTACTACAATTTTTGGGGAGAGGGCCTCGGCCCATACGGCGACGAGCATGCTCAGCCGGTTGCGCGGGTCCTCGGCGTCCCTCTTGCCTAACGTCGAGAACCCCTGGCAGGGGGGGCCTGCGACAAGAACGTCGCAGGTGCCCGACGGCGGAATGCTGCCGATGTCCCCGACCGTGACATGGTCCCCGACGTTGGCCCGGTAAGTAGCCGCAGCCACCGCATTTTGCTCCACCGCAAGCGTCACGCGAAAGCCTTGGGCCTTGAACGCGGAACTAAGAAGGCCAGCCCCCGCAAAGAGATCGACGACCGTCGGTTTCGGCGCAAGCTTTGGCTTTGGCATGGATGGACCTATACACTCTTGACGGCGGGGCCGGCGCGCAATTCGATGGCGACTAGCAAACTGCTAATCTATGTGCCACGCCGCGGGGTCCAAAACGCGGGATCGAAGTCTAGGTTCAGCGATTGTTGAGAGATGGCCTTCGCGGCACACAATCAAAAATACACTTCTATGACCACCCGGTCGAGGTCAGTTGGCCAAGCGTATTTCGCACAGCCCGCAAGTGACCTTGGCAAGTGTTCTTAGTGCGTCGATGGACAGGGTCAAGAGGCGGCGTGAACCGCCCCCACCCGCGCCCCTCGGCCCGGCCCGCGCGCCTGAGCCTCGCACAGGTGCCCCTCAGCCCCGTCCCGGCATGAGTAAAGCCTCGCCCGCGCACTAGCGGGCTGCAAGTCGTAAAAGTGCTTGCCTTCGGGTTCGTACCGTGACAGTGTGGCCCCATGGATCTGATTCTGACCCAAGGCAAGGTGGCGCTACTCGACGACCGGGACTGGCTGATCGGCGAGCTGTTCTCGTGGTACGCCGTGTCCGAGCGCGGCCGGTGGTACGCCGCCGCCCACCGGCCGGGAGGGCAGGGCACCCATTGTAAACTCAAACTGCACCGGGTGGTCGCGGACGCCACCGAGGGCGAGATGGTGGACCACGTCAACGGCAACGGCCTCGACAACCGACGCGCCAACCTCCGGCTCTGCACCAACGCGCTGAACCAGCAGAACGCGGGCGGGCGTGGCGGGAGTTCCCGCTACAAGGGCGTGTCGTGGGTCGCGGGGCGTGGCCAGTGGCGGGTGGCGTTCAACTTCGCGGGCCGGACGCACTTCGTCGGGTACTACGCCGACGAGCGCGAGGCGGCCTCCGCTTACAACCTCGCCGCCGCCCCGCTGGCCGGGGCGGCGGCGAGGCTCAACGACCTAAACTGAGAAATCCGCGCACTGAATTACGCACTGAATGGGGCGGGAACCGTACATTCGAGGGCGAAGTGTGCAACGCGGAAACGCCTGCATTCGTAGCGCTCACGGGGATCACCGTCGCGGCCGGACTTCTAAACACACCAAAAGCACCCGCCGCCAAACGTCGCTTGCGGCATGTCGTTGTCCTTATTTTGAGCCGAGGCTGCCGAGGAAGTCAAGGACGGTGGCGTTGAAGGCGTCGGGGGTTTCGAGGTTGCTCAGGTGCCCGGCGGCGGGCAGTACGACCAGCTTCGCCCCACGAATTCCGGCCGCGAGTGACTCGGCGGCACTCGGTGGCGTGAGAGCGTCTTCGTCCCCGACAATGATTAGAGTCGGCACGGCCACGGCTGCCAACCCGGGCCGGGCGTCGGGCCGGTCGCGGAGGGCGATCAGCCCGGCCACGACGGCTTCCCGGTCCTGCGCAAGCCCGGTGCGACGGAACTCCGAGACGACGCCGGGCCGTTCGGCGTGCGTCGTGACCCCGAGGACCTTGGGCAGCATTGCCTCGACCTGTGCCGCACTGCCGTGCTGTTGGACCGCTTCAATGGCCCGGTCCCGGGCCGCGCGGGCGTCTTCGGTGTCCGGTTCGGCCCGCGTGTCGGCGAGCACCAAGGCCCGCACGTGATTCGCGTGCCGGCGGGCGAAGGCGAGGGCGACGTACCCGCCCATCGACAGGCCGCAGACGACGACCGGGGTCCGGATTTTCTCGGCGACGATCCACCCCGCGAGGGCGTCGGCCATCGACTCGACGCCCCACCCGCCGGCGGGCAATGCGCACCTGCCGAAGCCGAACAGATCGACGGCGTGGACGCGATACCGGGCCGACAGGGCGGCGACTTGGGACGCCCACATGCCCCGGTCAAGGGGGAAGGCGTGCAGCAAGACGACGGCCGGTCCGTCGCCTTCGGACAGGACGGCCGTCGCCGGCAAACTGGACGGAACCGCGGGGATGCGCATGAGTCGGCCTCTGGAAATGCTGTAAACTAACGGCACTGCCACGGTAGACAGAATGCCCGCCCCTGGCACCCGCCCACCCCACACGGTCGCCACGATTTATGCGAGTCCTCCAAATACGCTGCCGCGTCGCCGCAATCCTACTGTTCGCGCCGCTCGCCGTCGCGCTCGTCTCCGGGTGCAGCCGGCCCGCCCCGACGCCGGCCGATTCGCCGCCCCCGCTAGTCTTTTTCGAGTACCCGTTGCAGGACGAAGTGACCGATTTCGAAGAGTTTACCGGGCGGGCCGACGCGCTGCAAAGTGTCGAACTCCGGTCGCGGGTGACGGGGTATCTCAAAGCTCTCCACTTCACCGACGGCGAAGTCGTGAAAGAAGGGCGGCTCCTGTTCACGATCGACGACCGCCTCTTCAAGGCCGAACTCGACCGGGCCGAGGCGAACGTGAAGCTCGCCCAGGCCCACCTGGCCCGCGTGGACCGCGACTACGTCCGCATGGAGAAACTCAAGGACTCCGGGGCACTCAGCGGGGAGGAGTTCGACAAGGTCGCCGGCGACAAGGCCGAGGCCGAGGCGGCCCGGAACGTCGCCACGGCGGCCCGCGTGACGGCCCAACTCAATCTCGACTACACCAAGATCACCGCCCCCATCGACGGCCGCATGAGCCGCCGGTACGCCGACCCCGGCAGCCTCATCAAGGCCGACGACACGGCCCTGTCGATGCTCCTCAAGGTGGACAAAATCCACGTCTACTTCGACGTGGACGACCGGACGTACTTGAGCATCCGCCGGGCCATCGGCGACGGCCGCATGTCGTTCGACGGCGACGGCAAAACGGCCGTAGAAATCGGCCTGCCCGACGAGGAAGGGTACAAATTGAAGGGGTTCGTGGACTTCATCGACAATAAACTCGACGCCGGCACCGGCACGCTGCGGCTGCGGGCCGAGGTCGAAAACACGTCGAAGCTCCTGTCGCCCGGCCTATTCGTCCGCGTCAAGTTGCCGATCAGCCAGAAGCAGAAGGTCATGCTCGTCCCCGAGGTGTCGTTGGGGACCAATCAGGGACAGAAGTTCGTCTACGCCTTGAGTGCGGACGGCGTTGTAGTCGAACGCCGCGTCCGCAAGGTGGGCAAGCAGTACGGCCGCTACCGGGTGCTCCTGGACGCCGACGTACAGCCGGCCGAACGCATTCTGGTCAAGGGCATTCAGCGGGTCCGCGAAGGGTCCAAGACCGAGGCCCGGCCCGAGCCGGCAGTGCCGCCGAAGAACCTCGCCCCGGCGACGAATCAGGGCGGGCCGACCGGCGTACCGTCCAAGCCGACGGGCAGTGGCACGCCGACAACCCCCGCCGCCGTCGCCCCCGCCGGCCCGACCCGGGCCGGGTCCTGAGGAGGCCGAACGATGCTGCCGAAGTTCTTCATCGACCGACCGATCTTCGCGTCGGTCCTCTCGATCGTCATCACCCTCGCCGGGGCGCTGAGCGCCTTTCAACTGTCGATTTCGCAGTACCCGCCGGTCACGCCGCCGACCATCCAGGTCGATTGCGCGTACCCCGGGAGTAGCTCGAAAATCGTCGCCGAGACGATCGCCGCGCCCATCGAGCAGCGGGTCAACGGCGTCGAGCGGATGCTGTACATGACCTCGCAATCGACCAGCGACGGGTCGTACACCCTGACCGTCGCGTTCGAGCCGGGGACCAACCTCGACCTCGCCCAGGTGATGGTCCAGAATCGCGTCAACCTCGCGCTGCCGGAACTGCCGGACGTGGTCAAGGCGACCGGCGTGACCACCCGCAAGCGGTCGCCGGAAATCCTGCTGACGGTCAGCATCAACAGCCCGGCGACGGCCGAGAACCCGCAGGGTCGGTACGACCAACTGTACCTGAGCAACTACGCCGTCACCCGCGTCAAGGACGAGCTCAGCCGCATCGAAGGCATCAGCGACGTGACGGTCTTCGGCCAGCGCGACTACAGTATGCGCGTCCACGTAGACCCGGTGAAACTCTCGGCCCGCGGCCTGACCTCGCTCGACGTGGTCAACGCCGTCAAGCAACAGAACCTGCAAGTCTCGCTCGGCCGGCTCGGCGACGACGACCAGACGCCGACGCAAATCCCGATGACCGTCGTCGGCCGGCTGACGAGCGAAGTCGAGTTCGCCGACATCGTCGTCAAGGCGACGCCGAACGCCGTGGTCCGCGTCCGGGACATCGGCCGGGTCGAGTTGAACGCCAAGGCCCAGGACGTGGAAAACCGGTTCGACAACAAGCCGACCATCGGCCTGGCCATCTTCCTGCTGTCGGACGCCAACGCCTTGGCTGCCGCGGCCGAGATCAAGGCCAAGGTCGCCGAACTCGCGCTCGAGTTGCCCCAGGGGGTCGCGTGCGAGATCGGCTACGACACGACCCCGTTCATGCGCGAGTCGATCCGCGAGGTCTTCAAGGCCCTACGCGATTCGGTCGCCCTCGTCGCCCTCGTCGTGCTGGTTTTCCTCCAGACCTGGCGGACCGCAATCATCCCCCTCGCCGCCGTGCCGACCGCGATTGTCGGGACTTTCGCCGCGATGTGGCTCGTCGGCTTCGGCCTGAACAACCTGACCCTGTTCGGCCTCGTCCTGTCGGTCGGCATTGTCGTGGACGACGCCATCGTCGTCGTCGAAGCCGTGCAGCACCAACTCGACAAGGGCCTCGCCCCCCGGGCCGCAACACTCGCCGCGATGGAAGACGTGGGCGGACCGATCGTCGCCGTCGGGGCGGTCCTGGTCGCGGTCTTCGTGCCGTGCGCCTTCTTTCCCGGCATCGTCGGCTCGTTCTTCCGCCAGTTCGCGCTGACCATCGCCATCTCCACGCTGATCTCGACCTTCAACTCGCTGACACTCAGCCCGGCCCTCGCGGCCATTCTGTTGCACCGCAAGGGGGCCAAACCGGACCTGGTGACGCGCGGCATGAACCGCGTCCTCGGCCGCTTCTTCCGCGTCTTCAACGCCGTCTTCGGTTGGAGCGGCACCGCTTACGTCCGCACGGTGCGCGGGCTGATCCGCGTGCCGCTGATCGTGGTCGCGGCCTATGCCGGCGTCCTCGTTCTGACCTACTTCGGTTACCTGCGGATGCCGACCGGGTTCATCCCCCAACAGGACAAGGGCTACCTGATCGCCAGCATCCAACTCCCGGACGCCGCGTCGGCCGGGCGGACCCGCGAGGAGGTCCGCAAGATCACCGATGTCGCCTTGACCACGCCCGGCGTCCGCCACGTCAACAGCGTGGCCGGGAACTCGTTCGTCCTCAGTGCCTACGGGTCCAACTTCGGGTCGATGTTCGTCATCCTCGACCCGTTCGAGAAACGTCTGCGGCCCGAATCGTACCCGGGCGAGGTTCTGCCCGACGGCACGACGCGCGCCATGACGGCGGCCGAACTGACCGCCGACGCCGTCATGGCCAAGCTCCGCAAGCGGATCGGCGCGCAGGTCCACGACGCGCAGGTGAACATCTTCGGGGCACCGGCCGTGCCCGGGTTGGGCCGCGCCGGCGGGTTCCGGCTCATGGTCGAGGACCGCGGCGTGGAGGACATGGAAGTGTTGCGGGAGATGACCGACAATCTGGTCCGCCAAGGCAACAGTCAGCCCGGCCTCACCGGCCTATTCACGGTCTTCCGCACGAACTCGCCGCAACTCTGCGTGCAGGTCAACGCCGCCGCCTGCTCGGCCGAAGGAATCGACGTGCGGGACGTGTACGCCGTCATGCAATCGACCCTCGGCGTCCGCTACGTCAACGACTTCAACCGCTTCGGCCGCACGTGGCAGGTGAACGTCCAGGCCGACCAGGCCCGCCGCGACGACATCGACACGGTCCGCAAGCTCAAGATCAAGAACAAGGCCGGCAACCTCGTCCCCCTCGGGGCCGTGGCCGTCGTCACCGAACAGTCCGGCCCGCTCGTCCTCACGCGGTACAACATGTACCCCGCCGCCGCGATCAACGGCAACATCAAGCCGGGCACGAGCAGCGGGGCGGGGCTGGCGATGATGCAGCGGCTCGCGGAGCGCGAACTGCCGGACAAAATGAAGACCGAGTGGACCGAACTGGCGTTCATTGAGGAGCGGTCGCGGGACACCGGCATCGCCGTCTTCGGCATCGCCGTGGCCGTCGTCTTCCTGGTCCTGGCGTTCCTCTACGAGAGCTGGGCGTTGCCGCTGGCGGTGATCCTGGTCGTGCCGATGTGCGTGTCCAGCTCGCTGCTCGGCGTCTCCATCGCCGGGCAGGACGTGAACATCTTCACGCAGGTCGGCTTCGTCGTGCTCATCGGCCTGGCGTGCAAAAACGCCATCCTCATCGTCGAGTACGCCAAGCGGCAGCGGGACGCGGGCAAGGACCGACGGGACGCGGTTCTCGAAGCCTGTCACCTGCGGTTGCGGCCCATCCTGATGACTTCTGCCGCCTTCGTCCTGGGAGTGTTACCGCTGGTGTTGGCGACCGGGGCGGGGTCCGAGATGCGCACGGCCCTGGGCGTCGCGGTCTTCTCGGGCATGATCGGCGTGACCTTCTTCGGCATCTTCCTGACGCCCGTCTTTTACGTCCTGGTGGACCGCCTCGTCAACCGCGTGGCCATCGACGTGTCCTGGGCGCGGCAGGCGTGGCACGCCGTCCGCTACGTCGCCAAGTTCGAGTTCCTGCGGCCGGCTTTACGCCGCGTTACCGGCCGCGCCAACCTGCCGACCGGCTCCTGACGATCCCCGAGGGTTCCCCCGCGTGTTCGCTCGCTTCTTCATCGACCGGCCCATCGCCGCCGCCGTTCTGTCGATCCTGATTACGCTCGGCGGGGCCGTCGGGCTGACGCGGCTGCCGGTCGCGCTCTACCCCGAGATCACGCCGCCGACGGTCGAGGTGGCGGCGGTCTACGCCGGGGCCAACGCCCGCATAGTCGAGGACACGGTCGCCTCGCCCATCGAGCAGCAGGTCAACGGCGTCGAGGGGATGCTCTACCTCTCCTCCGTCTGCGGCAACGACGGCTCGTACACCCTGACCGTGACGTTCAAGTCCGGTGTGGACTTGAACATCGCCCAGGTCCTCGTGCAGAACCGCGTCAACCTGGCCGAGCGGGTGCTGCCGGACATCGTCCGCCGCCGCGGCGTGTCGGTCAAGAAGAAGTCCACCGGGCAACTGATGATCGTCAACTTGCGGTCGCCGAAGCGGACCCGGAGCGACGTTTACCTGAGCAACTACGCCACGATTCAACTCCGCGACGAACTCGCCCGCCTCGAAGGCGTCGGGGACATCCAGTTCCTCGGCGAGCGCGACTACAGCATGCGCGTCTGGCTCGACCCGGACAAGCTGACCGCCCGCAACCTGTCCCCGGCCGACGCCGTGCGGGCGGTCGAGGAGCAGAACGCGCAGGTCGCGGCGGGGCAGATCGGCCAGCCGCCGGCCCCGACCGGGCAGATGTTCCAGTACACGATCAACACGCTGGGTCGGTTGAAAGACCCCGAGCAGTTCGGCGACATCGTCTTGAAGACCGACGCCGAAGGCCGGGCGGTGAAGTTGAAGGACGTCTGTACGCGGATCGAACTCGGCGCGGTCGGCTACGACCAGACGTGTACCCTCGACGGCCAGCCGTCGATCGCGCTGAGCATCTATCAGTTGCCCGGCACCAACGCCCTCGAAACGGCCAAGCGGGTGCGGGCCAAGATGGTCGAACTGCGGCCGAAGTTCCCCGAAGACGTCGACTACGCCATCGTCTACGACACGACGCCGTTCATCGAAGAGTCGGTCCGCGAGGTGCTAATCACGCTCCGCGACGCGGTATTTCTCGTCGCGCTGGTGATGCTCGTCTTCCTGCAAAGCTGGCGGTCGGCGATCATCCCGCTGGCCGCCGTGCCGACCGCCATCGTCGGCACCTTCGGCGCGATGGCGGTGCTGGGGTACAGCCTGAACACGCTGACGCTGTTCGGCCTCGTCCTGGCCGTCGGCATCATCGTGGACGACGCCATCGTCGTCGTCGAAGCCGTCGAGCACCACATCGAAGCCGGCCTGGCCCCGCGGGACGCCGCGCTCGCGGCCATGCGGGACGTGTCCGGCCCCGTCATCGCCGTCGGCCTGGTGCTGGCGGCGGTGTTCGTGCCGTGCCTGTTCATCAGCGGCATCCTCGGCCAGTTCTTCCGCCAGTTCGCCGTGACCATCGCCATCTCGACG
>JAYTSV010000175.1:0-15620 GCA_043745465.1 Fimbriiglobus sp. | reverse complement strand
AGGTTCGGATCGGCGGGTGAAGGCGAGTCGGGCATGGCCGAGTCGGGCATGGCGTGACCTCGCGGGGTGCGGTCGGGACGGCCCGGCGTTCGGGCGGTACGACCCCGGCGGGTGCGCCCATTACTTCTATGCCTCGGGTGAAAGCGATTCTGTCGAAATCGACTCGGATTCCGACGGGTTGGGGAATTTCCTCCGAGCAAACCCGGGGACCGAGACCCGATCTCAGGGCTTGGCCGCTAGCCGGCCGAGCAGCGTGCGGCCGGGGCCGGTGGTCGTCACCCAGTCGCCCTCCTCGGCGAGTTTCTCCGCGGACCAGCCCCATTGCACGTCATTCCCGGTGAACAACAGAACGTCGTCGAAATACCTCGGCGAGTTTCTCCGCGGACCAGCCCCATTGCACGTGCGAATTCATCGACACTTCCAGCGGCCGTGCGCGTCCCGGTGACGCGAATGGCCCCGTTCGCCAGTACGGTCAGTGGCGGGGCCTCGGCGGCAATCGTCGAGCTCATGGCGTTGGCCCCACGGTCACAACGGATTGATTCACGACAATTCTACCCGATCGCTTGTCGAACTCCGCCCGTTCAGCCGGGACAGTTCTCGACACCCCCGGAGGACTCCGCCGTGATTGCGACCGACCCCATCCCCGTCCGCGCGCTCAACCAGGTGACGTACTGCCCGCGGCTGTACTACCTCCAGTACGTCGATTGCGTGATGCCCACCAACGAGCACGTCGAGGGCGGGCTGTTCGACCACCGCCGCGTCGATGACCCCGGCCTCAAGGGCAAGGCCCGCACCGAGGGGGATGCCGTGCGCAGCCGCGGCGTGCCGCTGTCGTCGGACTTGCTCGGCATTACCGGGGTGCTCGACCAGGTCGAGGAGCGCGGCGGCGAGCGCTACCCGGTCGAGACGAAGCACGGCAGCGCCCCGCGCGACGCCGACGGCCGGCCGACCTCGTGGGACAACGATGCCGTACAACTGTGCGCTCAGGCGCTGTTGCTCGAAGAGCAGGCGGGCACGCCGGTGCCGCGCGGCTTCCAGTTCTACGCCGGGTCGCGCGAGCGGGTCGCCGTCGAGTTCACGCCGGCGTTGCGCGACCAGACCCACGCGGCGATCGCGCTGTGCCGGGAACTCTCGGCCGCCGACGCCCCGCCCGCGCCGCTGCCGGCCGAACTGCGGCACCGCTGCTTCGGCTGCTCGCTCGCGCCCGTCTGCCTGCCCGAGGAGACCCTCTACCAGATCGGTACGCCCGACCCGACCGCCGCCGCGCCCGTCGGCGTGACGCGCGTGATCCCCGGCAACGACGACGGCGCGGTGCTGTACGTCACCGAGCCGGGCAGCCGCGTCGGCAAGCGCAGCGAACACCTCGTCGTGTCGAAGGACGGCCGCGAACTCGTCAAGGTGCCGATGCACGCCGTGCGGCAGGTCGTCGTCTTCGGCAACGTCCAGGTCAGCACCCAGGCTCTCCATACGCTGCTCGAAAACGACATCCCCGTGGCGTACCTGACCGGCCACGGCAAGTTCATCGGCGCGTTCAGCCCGCCGCCGGCCAAGAACGTCGGCCTGCGCGAGGCCCAGTACCGCAAGTTCACCGACCCCGCCGAGTGCCTGACGTTGGCGAAATCGGTCGTGCGGGCCAAGCTCAGCAACCAGCGGGCGCTCCTCATGCGCTCCTTGCGCGGCGACCGCGGCAGCGACGAGCCGGCCGCGCAGGGGCTGCTCTACGCGATGGCCAAGCTCGACGACGCCGACTCGGCGAACGCGGTGTTCGGCCTCGAAGGGCAAGGCGCGGCGCTCTACTTCGGCGAGTTCGGCCGCTTCCTCCGCGACGGCCCCACCGGCCGGGCCTTCGACTTTAGTGTGCGCAACCGCCGGCCGCCGCGCGACCCGGTCAACGCGCTCTTGAGCTTCGCCTACGCCTTGCTGACGAAGGACTGTTTCGCGGCGGCGTGTACGGTCGGCTTCGACCCGTACCGCGGCTTCTTCCACGTCAACCGCCACGGCAAGCCGTCGCTCGCGCTCGACCTGATGGAGGAGTTCCGCCCGGTCATCGCCGACAGCGTGGTGCTCACGCTCATCAACAACGAGATGCTCACGCCGGCCGACTTCGTGACCTGGCGCGACGCCTGCCAGCTCACCGACTCCGGCCGGCGGACCTTCTTCAACGCCTACGAGCAACGCAAGGCCACCGAGGTGACGCACCCGGTCTACGGCTACCGCATGAGTTACAGCCGGATGCTGGAGGTGCAGGCCCGGATGCTGGCGGCCTACGTCCGGGGGACGGTGCCGCGCTACGCCGGCTTCACGGTGCGGTGATGCGCCACGCGGAGTCTTGTTAGCCCGACGCGCCAGCGAGGGTCGAACGGTCGAGGAGACTGTTCCCGATCGATGCCGTACTGCCGAAGGCCGCAAACATTGCCGACGACCGTTCGACCCTCGCGGGCGCGTCGGGCTAACGAGACTGCCCCGCGGCGGTCGGAAGGGCGCGGATGCTGAGTTACCTCGTCTGCTACGACATCGCCGACCCGAAGCGGCTGCGCAAGGTCGCGCGGCTGTGCGAGGACTTCGGTTACCGCAAGCAGTACAGCGTCTTCCTGGTCCGCGTCTCGGCGACGGACTACGTCCGCCTGCGGACGCGGCTGTACGAGGCGATCGACTTGACGCTCGACCAGGTGCTGTTCATCCCCCTGTGCGGCAAGTGCAGCCAGGGCTTCGACAGCCTCGGCAAGCCGACCGACCCGCCCGAGAGCAAGGACGTGGTCGTGGTGGTGTGAATTGCGCGGTCGGCCTCGGCGGCGACGACCGGACCACGATCGCCCGTCTCGCGCGACGGGAAGTGCTGCGCATCGAGACGGTGCGTGAAACGTATCGATGCGACATCTCCTGGCCGTGGCCTGTTGAGTCGTTACCGCTGACCCCGGACGCTGTGGGCAGCGCGTCGTTGCGCGGCAACGATGCGCTGTCTCCGTGAACGTTCGCAGTCGGCCGATTCTGGTCGGCAAAGCCCGGAATCCGACGACCACCGAGTCGATTGGCCGAGCGTTCCGAGCGGCGGGGTGCTAAACTGAGTCGAGGCGTACTTTCGCTGCCTAAGTTCTTTGACAACCAGAAGTTAGCCGACGAATTGTGCCGGGGCACCGCTCGCGTGCCGCAACCCGTGACCCTACCAGACGTTGTCTCGCCACCGTTTCCCGATCGCGACGACCCACGACCCGTCCGCAGTCACCCGCTCGCAAACCGACCCGTAGCCACTGCCCTGTCAACGACTTAAGTTACGAGCCGTTCTCCACGACCTCTGCGTCGTGGCCGAATTGAAGCCACGCCCGAACTAACGACTTCCGGCCCGGCTTCGATGGTTCTCCACGACCTCTGCGTCGTGGCCGAATTGAAGCCTGTCAGCCCCCGACGTTGCCAAGTTGCTGGGGTGTGTTCTCCACGACCTCTGCGTCGTGGCCGAATTGAAGCTGAAGCAACCAAAACTTGATTTGAAAACTGTCTAAGTTCTCCACGACCTCTGCGTCGTGGCCGAATTGAAGCAATCCCCATTTCGTTTAACGTCTCGTCGGGGTAGTCCCGTTCTCCACGACCTCTGCGTCGTGGCCGAATTGAAGCTCGTACATGTACGCGGCCAGTAGCTTGACGGCCATGGTTCTCCACGACCTCTGCGTCGTGGCCGAATTGAAGCACGCAGTCCGGGGCGGGCGTAGTCGTGCCCGGCCCCGTTCTCCACGACCTCTGCGTCGTGGCCGAATTGAAGCCTCGCCCTGCACTGGGCGATTAACGACCGTGGCCTGTCGTTCTCCACGACCTCTGCGTCGTGGCCGAATTGAAGCTCTAATATTCGTACCGTCGCCCAGCGGCAAGACCGTGTTCTCCACGACCTCTGCGTCGTGGCCGAATTGAAGCACGTAGAGGAAGAGCTCGCCGAACTGGGGGTGGTCCGTTCTCCACGACCTCTGCGTCGTGGCCGAATTGAAGCGCCGCCGCCGCGGCCCTGACCGACTGGCTCATCGAGGTTCTCCACGACCTCTGCGTCGTGGCCGAATTGAAGCGCCCGTCTACGAGACGAAGTGGAAGGTGCGGGCCTCGCGTTCTCCACGACCTCTGCGTCGTGGCCGAATTGAAGCATTAGCATTTTTGCTAAGTTACGCATGTATGTCGTCGTTCTCCACGACCTCTGCGTCGTGGCCGAATTGAAGCTCCTGCGAAAGGGGTGGTGGCGGCGGCGGCGAGCCGGAGTTCTCCACGACCTCTGCGTCGTGGCCGAATTGAAGCATGCACGTCGCCTCGACCGGGCCGGAGTGCCCGGGCGCGTTCTCCACGACCTCTGCGTCGTGGCCGAATTGAAGCGTCGAGGACGCGGCCGCCGACCCCCGCAAGCAGGCACGTTCTCCACGACCTCTGCGTCGTGGCCGAATTGAAGCTCACCTCGGCGACCACCTCCCACGCCCGGGCCTCGTTCTCCACGACCTCTGCGTCGTGGCCGAATTGAAGCACTCCCGCCTTGCCTATCGTTCCCGAGAGTAGTTAGTTCTCCACGACCTCTGCGTCGTGGCCGAATTGAAGCGACTCAGATGGTTCTTGTTGTGCAATGGGCTTGCTAGGTTCTCCACGACCTCTGCGTCGTGGCCGAATTGAAGCGCCCTGAAGCGGGCCGTCAAGCTGGTCAAGGCGGACGTTCTCCACGACCTCTGCGTCGTGGCCGAATTGAAGCCCGGGAGAGCCGGCGCGGCGGCGTGTCCGCGGTCACGACGTTCTCCACGACCTCTGCGTCGTGGCCGAATTGAAGCTCTTCCGCTCGACCGACCGCTGGGCGCGGGCCGCGACGTTCTCCACGACCTCTGCGTCGTGGCCGAATTGAAGCCGCAACAAGGGCGACACCGCCTACGCCGGCGTGGCCGTTCTCCACGACCTCTGCGTCGTGGCCGAATTGAAGCCTGACCGATAACGCGAACGCGCTGTGGCCGCAGGCGTTCTCCACGACCTCTGCGTCGTGGCCGAATTGAAGCTGTTCCTGGAGGGGTGCGTCGAGGCCCTCCTCCGCGGCGTTCTCCACGACCTCTGCGTCGTGGCCGAATTGAAGCCCAACTTTGTAGTTTACGATGCTGTCTCGCCCACTCGTTCTCCACGACCTCTGCGTCGTGGCCGAATTGAAGCACCGTTCTCACTCAATGTCTTACGGACTTTTAGGCTGTTCTCCACGACCTCTGCGTCGTGGCCGAATTGAAGCGGCGTCGGGGCCCAGGCCGCCCTCCGGTCGTTGGGTTCTCCACGACCTCTGCGTCGTGGCCGAATTGAAGCCTCGAACAGCTCGAGTTCCTGGCGGACCGGGTTGACGTTCTCCACGACCTCTGCGTCGTGGCCGAATTGAAGCCTGCAGTAAGTCTGAAATCTGTCGTGCCCGAACGGCGTTCTCCACGACCTCTGCGTCGTGGCCGAATTGAAGCTTCCGGCGGCGCAGGGGAAAGGCGAGAAAGTTTTAGTTCTCCACGACCTCTGCGTCGTGGCCGAATTGAAGCAGTATTCGCAGCGGCCGTTCGCCGACGCGGCCGCGATGTTCTCCACGACCTCTGCGTCGTGGCCGAATTGAAGCGCTACGCTTGGAGAACTTGAAGAGGGAAATAACTTAGTTCTCCACGACCTCTGCGTCGTGGCCGAATTGAAGCTTCAGGGTGCCGGTCGGCGCGTTCGTGCACAGCCACGTTCTCCACGACCTCTGCGTCGTGGCCGAATTGAAGCTGCAACAGTCCTTCGCGGTCTATCGGGCCGGGAAGGTTCTCCACGACCTCTGCGTCGTGGCCGAATTGAAGCCGACCAGGCGTGCCGGAAACTTTCCGCCGAGCGGGGTTCTCCACGACCTCTGCGTCGTGGCCGAATTGAAGCGAACAGCGTCCGGGCCAGGCCGGCCTCGCGGTCGGCGTTCTCCACGACCTCTGCGTCGTGGCCGAATTGAAGCCTCGACTACCATCGCGTGCATCGGCAGCCCATTTTGCGTTCTCCACGACCTCTGCGTCGTGGCCGAATTGAAGCGGCCGTCTGCCGCTTGACGACGACGTTCCCGGCCTGGTTCTCCACGACCTCTGCGTCGTGGCCGAATTGAAGCGTCCTGAACTGCGACGGCGTGAAGGCCGCCCAGCTGGCCGTTCTCCACGACCTCTGCGTCGTGGCCGAATTGAAGCTTTACAACTGGTATCCAAGTCGATGCCCATGATAGCCGTTCTCCACGACCTCTGCGTCGTGGCCGAATTGAAGCACGGACCCGGCCGCGAATACGCTGGTCGCCGTGGAGGTTCTCCACGACCTCTGCGTCGTGGCCGAATTGAAGCGACGACCCCTTGGAAGGAGCCTGACCGTGTCCGCACGTTCTCCACGACCTCTGCGTCGTGGCCGAATTGAAGCTGCTGGGCGTGCGAGAACGACCCCGGCATGTACGCGGTTCTCCACGACCTCTGCGTCGTGGCCGAATTGAAGCCCGAACGCCAACGTCGGCGCGTCCGACCTGATCCAGGTTCTCCACGACCTCTGCGTCGTGGCCGAATTGAAGCGGCCAGCAGGTCGGCCCCGCGGACGATGCTCCCCAGGGTTCTCCACGACCTCTGCGTCGTGGCCGAATTGAAGCGGCGAGCCAGGCGTATGCCAGCCGCCGCTGGTCGTCGTTCTCCACGACCTCTGCGTCGTGGCCGAATTGAAGCGTCTTACTGGCCCCGCCGCCCCCGCCGTACACGAAAGTTCTCCACGACCTCTGCGTCGTGGCCGAATTGAAGCGCGAACGCGTTGGGTTCCGCGCCGGACTTTTCCGGGTTCTCCACGACCTCTGCGTCGTGGCCGAATTGAAGCAGTACCCCCAACATCTCTCGCAGGTAGGCGTTGGCCGTTCTCCACGACCTCTGCGTCGTGGCCGAATTGAAGCTCGTAGATGCCGCGCCAGCGATTCAGGAGTTGCTGGGTTCTCCACGACCTCTGCGTCGTGGCCGAATTGAAGCGAGACGAGCCAGTTCTGACCGCCGTCGGTCCGCGCGTTCTCCACGACCTCTGCGTCGTGGCCGAATTGAAGCGCCATGAGCAGCGCGGAGTACCGGTCCTTGCGGAGGGCGTTCTCCACGACCTCTGCGTCGTGGCCGAATTGAAGCGCGTACAAGGCCGGCCAGCGGGGCGGCCCGACCGGCGTTCTCCACGACCTCTGCGTCGTGGCCGAATTGAAGCTTCGCCACCTTCGCGTCCGTGACCAGCAGCGCGTCCGGTTCTCCACGACCTCTGCGTCGTGGCCGAATTGAAGCGCCCTCAAAAATGGACGCATTTCAGAGGGTTCGATGCCGTTCTCCACGACCTCTGCGTCGTGGCCGAATTGAAGCGAGCCGACTTCCGGGACCACGCTCGCGGGGGCGACTGTTCTCCACGACCTCTGCGTCGTGGCCGAATTGAAGCGACTCGGTTGCGCAGTGAACCTCTGCGGGCCGGAGTCGCACCGCGGGACGCTACTCCGGTTCGACGGCCCCCGCCGGGTCCGCGCGGCACAACCGGCCGGGCGGGCGGGGCGGTTCGGAAGTTTCGGCTTGCGCTCCGGGACGTTTCGTGGGATAAAATCTCTTGAGACGGTGGCCGCGGGTGCGGTCGGCCGAGTTTTTCCCCTCCTCGGAGTGATGCGATGACCCTGACCGAGTTCTACAACGAAGTCTCGCGGCACACCGACACCGACAAGACGCAGATCGGCGTCAGCGACACCAAGCGGGTGCTGGCCGTGGCGTTCAGCCTGCTCGCCACGATGGAAACCGCGGCCGTGCTCGACCTCGTCTCGAAGGGCGTGGCCACCGCCGCCAAGAAGAAGGCGAAGTAACCCGTGACCCGTCGCCCCGCGCCCGTCGCACTGGTGGTCCCGCTGCTGGTCGTGTTGCTGGCGGCGTCGCCGGGGCGGGCGGACGGGCCGACCGTCGTCCGCAACGCCACGATCCACGACAGCACCGGCGCGCCCGGCCGGCTCGGGTCCGTAGTCTTCGACGGCGACAAGATCGCGCACGTCGGCGAACTGCCGGCCGGGTTGAAACCGGGGAAGGTCATCGACGGCACCGGCCTCGTCGTCTGCCCGGGGTTCATCGACCTGCACACGCACTGCGACGCGGGCCTGCTCGGCGAGGTCGGCCGGGCGAACAAGAACTACACGACGCAGGGCTGTACGACCGTCGTCACCGGCAACTGCGGGTCCGGGCCGACGGCCGTGGCCGACTACTTCGCGAAGCTCGAAGCCGGCGGCATCGGGCCGAACGAGTGCCAACTCGCCCCGCACAACGACATCCGCGACAAGGTCATGGGCAACGCCAACCGCGCGCCGACGGCGGCCGAGCAGGCGGCGATGGAAGCCCTCGTCGAACAGGCCATGAAGGACGGCGCGTGGGGGCTTTCGACGGGGCTGATCTACACCCCCGGCACCTACGCCAAGACGGCCGAGATCGTCGGCCTGGCCAAAGCGGCAAACCGGCACGGCGGTCTCTACGCCAGCCACATCCGTAACGAGGGCGGCGGCTTGCTCGCGGCGGTCTGAAGAGGCGATTGCGATCGGCGCACAGTCCGGCTGCCGCGTCCACATTTCGCACATCAAGGCGAGCGGCCAGGAGACGTGGGGCCAGTCCGGGGCGGCCGTCGCCATCGTCGAGAAGGCCTGCGCCGCCGGCCAACTCGTCACCGCCGACCAGTACCCCTACATTGCCAGCAGCACGAGCTTGAAGGCGACCGTCGTGCCGAGCAAGTACCGCGAAGGGACGACGGCCGAGTACCTCGCCCGGTACGCCGACCCGACCGTCGGCCCGAAGCTGATCGCCGACGTGGTCGAGGCGGTCGGCGGCCGCAACGGCGGGGCACGGATTCAGATCGTCCAGTACGCCAAGAAGCCGCAGTGGCAGGGCAAGACCCTGGCGCAGATCGCCGCGGCCGAGGGCAAGGAGGCGGGCGACATCGCCGTCGAGATCGAGACGGGCGGCGGGGCGCAGGTCGTCAACTTCGGCATGAGCGAGGAAGACGTGCGCGCCTACATGACGCGGCCGTGGGTGGCGACGGCGTCCGACGGCGGCGTCCAAAGCCCCGGCGACACGGTGCCTCACCCGCGCTCCTACGGCACCTTCCCGCACAAGATCGGCCGGTACGCCATCGACGACGGCATCCTATCCCTCGAAGCCGCGATCCGCAGCGCGACCGGCCTGCCCGCCGACATCCTCGGCGTGAAGGACCGCGGCACGCTCAAGCCCGGAAACTTCGCCGACGTGGTCGTCTTCGACCCCAAGACCTTCCGCGACACGGCCACGTTCGCCAAGCCGCACCAGTACGCCGCCGGCGTGAAATGGGTATTCGTCAACGGCACCCCTGTCGTCGCCGACGGCGAACACCGACCGGCCGCCCTCCCGGGCAAAGTCCTGCGGCACCGGGCGAAGTGACCGCATTCCGGACGCACTCACGCTCGTCCGGCACAGCAAGGTAGCCCCTACCGCTGGTTTGTAAAGCTACCCAAACGGTAATTCCGAGCTAAGATGAGCGGCGTGTTACTCGCCCACTTACTATTTTGACAGGGAGGTCGCATGAGCGCGACTAAGTGGATTTTGACGGCCGCCTTCGCGGCGCTCGTCGCCGCACCGGCCCCCGCCGCCTTCATCACCAGCCTCTACGGGACTGGCCTGAACAACGACGGCACGGTGCGGACGAATTTGCAGACCGATCTGCACTACACGCTTCTGGCCGGAGACGCCCCGGTGACCCCGATCGTCTTCGATGACGCTCACGGGTTCCCGATTCCACCGTGGTTGAACGATGCCAGTTCGGCGACTTCCCGGTGGATCACTCCGAGCACTGCTACGAATGTGCCTGCCGGTGATTACGTCTTTAGGACCACGTTCGACTTGACCGGATTCGTGGCGAATACGGCGAGTATCACCGGGCAGTGGGCGGCCGACAATGCCGGGTTGAACATCTTGCTCAATGGGACTTCCTTGGGCTTCACCTCCAGCGGTTTCAGCGCTTACTCGCCATTTACCGTTACCTCGGGAAATCCGGCGTTCGTCGCTGGACTGAACACTCTCGACTTCGTCGTCCGCAACTTCGATGGGCCTGGGAACAACCCGGCCGGGTTGCGGGTCCAGTTGACAGGCCAGGCGAACCTAGTCGCCACGCCGGTGCCGCCGACGGCGCTACTCGCGGTCTTCGCCTTCGGGACGGCCGGCCTCGGGCGGTTGGTCCGCCGTCGCCGGGCTTAACTCGCTCACTCGTGCCCGGGGTGGTCCGGGCCGCCGAAGTGCTTCGCCCGCTCGCGGGTGACCCCTTCGGCGGCGGCGAAGCGGGTGGTAATGCCGGGCTGGGGGTACAGGCCGCCGCCGAGAATGAGCGCGGCCAGCGTCAGCAGGGCGACCCGCTCGCGCAGGCCGATGGTCAGGGTCAGTAGCGACTCGTGCTTGGCCCCGGTGAACAGGACGAAGTAGGCCCGCAGGACGGCGATGCCGTTGACCGCGGCCGCGATCACGACGACAATTCCCACGGCCAAATTCGTGTCGATGGCCGCATCGACGATCAACTCGCCCGAGACGAAGCCGAGCGTGCCGGGGAACCCGACGCAGGCCAACCCGCTCAACAAGAAGCAGACGGCGAGCGTCGGGCTTTGGTCGTACAGGCCGCGGAAGTCGGTCAGGGCCAGCCGGCCGTACCGGGCCTCCAGGCAGCGGAGCGTCAGGCCGAAACTGCCCAGGCTCAGCACGACCGAGAACCACAGCGCGAACGACCCGGTCAGGCCGATCGCCGTGTGCAATTCCAAACCGACCACCACCAGCGACGAGTGGCTCAGGAAGACGAACGCGAAGAAGCGGCGGGCGTCGCGCTGCACCGTGGCCAGCGCGGCCGAGTAGACGGCCGTGAACAGGGACACCGCGCCGAGCGCCGCCAGCACCCACTCCGGGGCGACCGGCAGCACCAGCCGCACGGCCGCGAGCACGCCCAGGAGCGGCGTCGTGAACAGCAGCGCCGTGCCGAACGACGCCTGCTCGAACAGGTCCGTCACCCAGGTGTGCAGCGGGAAGATGCCGACGCGGATCAGCACGCCGAGCATCATCGCCGCCGACCCGGCTTCCGGGTGGCGCAGGGACACGGCGTACCCGCCGGCCAGGCAGGCGAGGCTCGCGGCCATGTGCAGGGTGAACACCCGCGTCGGCCGGCCGCGACTCCGCAACTCGGCGTAGACCGGCACCACGTTCAGGGCCAGCAGCGCGATCAGCAGCGTCGCGTCCTGGCAGGCGAAGGTCGCCAGGCGGACCGCCTCGTTGGCGAACATCGACGCGAACGAGAACCGCCGCATCTTCGAGCGGGGCGTGGCCAGGACCGTCAGGAAGTGCAGCAAGGCCACGGCCGGGACGAGCGGGGCGGTCAGGTCGTCGAGCTTGAACACCGGCGTGCCCAGCCACCGGCCGACGGGATCGACGCCGGGGCCGGACGCGGGCGCGAAGCCGGCGTGGAAGCCGAGCCAGGCCACGAAGGTGCAGGCGAAGGCGACGCCGGACGTGGCCAGGGCGATGCGCAGGCGGTGCCGGCCGGGCCGCAGGGCGACGACGGCCGTCCCGACGAGGCACGTCAGCAGCGCGAGTTCGAGCCAGGGTAACGCGAACAGTGGGTTCATTCGACTTCGACCGTTCGGGGCGAGGAGGGGCCGTTGACGGCCGCGGTCGTG
Source organism: Fimbriiglobus sp. (assembly GCA_043745465.1). Lineage (GTDB taxonomy): Bacteria > Planctomycetota > Planctomycetia > Gemmatales > Gemmataceae > Fimbriiglobus. Next base: position 3,931 of record JAYTSV010000175.1, on the reverse strand, counting down.
CGGAGTTCCAGCCGGTCGCAGGCTTGCAAGGCCCGCACCACCGGGGACACGAGGTAGGTGGTCAGCGCGGCGTCCAGGAAGCCGCGGTCGATGGCCAGGCGGTACAGCACCCGCGACAGCGGCGACGCCGGCCCGGCCGGGGCCGGCAGCGCGCCGCCCAGGTTGTTCTCGAGGTCCCGGTAGTCCCGCAGCAGCGACGGGGCGCGGACGAATTGCAGCGTCCGCAGGCAGGCGTGGCCGATCAGGTGCGTCAGCGCGAAGTAGTCCCAGCCGACGCCGATCTCGGCGACGATCAGCCCGACTTGCGTGAGGGACGCGAACGACAGCGCCGACTTGATGTCGGTCTGCACCCGGGCGGCCAGGGCGGCGAACACCGCCGTCGTCAGGCCCAGCGCGATCACCACCCCCGTGAGGACCGGCGAGCACTCGATGAGCGGCGCGACGCGGAGCAGCAGGTACGCGCCGAGGTGGACCGACATCGCCCCGTAAAAGACCGCGCTCGACGGGGTCGGGCCTTCCATCGCCCGCGGCAGCCAGCCGGAGAACGGCACGAGGGCCGACTTCCCGGCCGCGGCCAGGATCAGCAGCCCGCCGATGATGAGCGCGTCCTGCTGCGGCACGTTGCACACCCCTTCGGGCCACGGCTGGGCGCTCAGGAGTTGGTCGAAGTCGCCGCGGCTCGCCCGGTGGTGCATGACGACCGCGGCCAGCAGCAGCGCGGCGTCCGAGACGCGGTAGACGACCCAGACGCGCAGGGCGTTCCGGGACGGCGCGGGCCGCTCGTGGAAGAACGCGACGAGCAGGGCCGACGACAGGCCGACCAACTCCCACCCGGAGAACAGCGTCTCGATCGTACCGGCCAGGGACGCCGTGACCATGCCCAGCACGAACAGCGTGTACAGGGTGAAGAAGCGGTTGTACCCGCCCTCGCGGTGCATGTACCGCGACGCGAACTTGCCGACGATGCCGCACAGCAGGTACGACAGCAGCAGCATGGCCATCGAGAGGCGGTCGTAGACGAACTTGATGTCGAAGTCGTAGGCCGGCTTGTCGCCGGGGTTCAGGCCGGGGATTTCGACCCAGTCCCCCGCGTCCAGGACGACGTGCCGCGAGCCGCCCGCCTGCATCAGTGCGAACATGGCAATCGACGCGCCGAAGCCGACGAGCATCGTGACGCGCACCAGGGCGTTGATCGCCTTCTCGGACAGCCGCACGCCCACCAGCGACCCCACGCCCAGGACCAGCATCAGGGCGAACGGGGCGAGGACCGGCACGACGCCCACGACCGGGAGGAGCGTCGCGCAGAGTTCGGGGTTCATCACGCTTCGATCTCCGCGAAGGGCAGGTTCTCGCGGCAGCCGCGGTACCAGTCGGTCGAACTCTTGGCCCGCGGCAGCTCGGCCGCCTCGACTCGGTACGGGACGAACTCGCCGTCCTGGAACAGGTGCATTCCGGGGCCATCGACGTCCAGCACCGCGACTTGCACCCAGCCCTTGAGGATCAGCCCGCCGATGTTCGGGTGGTCGTAGATCATGGCCCGGGCGATGGCGGTCGTCGTTTCCAACACGATCATGAGCCGCACGGGGTCGTGGATCTCGACCATCTGCCACGGCAGGCCGGTGCGCAGGTCGCTGGCCGCGCCGTCCATCACGCCCAGCAGCGAGGTGACGTTGTGCGGCAGCTTCGACCCGGAGCCGTACCCGGGGGAATCGACGTAGGAGAAGTAGTACTCGAGGTTGATGCCGCCGCAGACCGGCACGACCGCGCCCATGATGCGGGTCAGCACCGCGCCGGTCGGGTCTTGCGTCGGGTCGTAAGAGGTGAGGAAGGCGCGGCGGTCGAGGTACAGGCCGCGGGTCCGCTCGCGGCGGCCGACGACGCAGATGGCGTTCGACGCGTGCCCGCACTCCGGCCGCGTCTGGCCGAGGTCTTCGCTCCGCTCCTCGACGTGCCGCTTGGCCGCGTCGAACGACTGGTTCAACGGGGCCGACAGGAAGCGCCGGGTCCGCTCGTGGGCGTTCCGCCGCGCCGCCTGGTCGATGACGGCCAGGACCGCGTCGAACGCCGGCTTCGCCCCGCCGGGGACGAGGTCGCCGTCGAGGATCGTGACGGTGTCGTTGCAGGTGTTGTGGAAGCCGCCGACGAACCGCGTCGCGGCGGGGACGGCGATGCCGGTCGCGTGCAAGTTCTCCCGGACGCGCGGGTCGTTCAGGATCGCCGCGAGGACGCGGGCGTTGGGGCCGCCGCCGCTACCGCCGCACGCCCCGCAGTCGTAGGCCGACTTGTGCGGGTTGTTCTGGCTGTTCGACCCGTGCCCCAGGATCACGACGAACGGGGCGAACGTCTTCGTCAGCCCGACGTCTTCGAGCAGCCGCCGGCCGAACGCGGTCATCTCGGCGACCGTGAAGCCGAGGTGCGCGGCCTCCTTGGCCGGCGGGTCGGTCTGCCGCTCCAGCGACAGGACCGTTTGCGGCGGGCTGCGCAGGACCGCGTCGAGCCGGCCGCGGAGCTTCGAGGTGACCCGCGGGAACATCACGCGCAGGGCCAGCGGGACCGAAGCGAGCGCGCCGAAGACCGACGCGAGGAACGCCCCGGCCACGGCCGTGCGGCTGAAGGTGTGCATCGTGTGGGCGACCCGGCCCCACAACTTGCGGCGGCTGGCGCGGGCGCACGAACTCGCCTCGAACGCGGTGGCGACCCGCTCGCAGACGTAGTGCCCCGGCTTCATCACGACCGGGCAGAGCGGCACGAAGTGGGCGTCGGCGGCCCCGCGGTAGTACATCGGCACGCTGTAGAAGCCGGCCGCGCCGAAGGTCTCGGCGTCCGGGGCGACCTCCTCGACGTGCCGCCGCAGCGACTCCTCGCGCTCGTCGAGGCAGCAGATCAACTGGAAGCGCGGCGCGGCCGGCGTGCCGTTGGCGCGGCCGCCGTGCAGCGACAGGGCGTCGAGCGTCTGGACGCGGAACTGCCGCTCGAACGCGGCGTGGAAGACCCGGCGGCGCTGCAGGCTCGGGAACGCCGCCAACTCGGCGTACAGCGTCTCCCACTGCGCCGCGGTCAGCGCGGACAGCGCCTCCGGTGTCCAGCCGAGGACTTGCGCCAACTGGAACACCAGCGCCGCCCGCTGCTCCGGGGTGAGGGGCGGGGCGGGGGCCGCGACCGTCGGCAGGGCGTCGAGGCCGCCGGGACAGAGTCGCGCCGCCAGGGACTCGGCCGCGAGGCGGTCGAGCAGCAGCCGCACGGCCAGGAACTCGTCGAGGCTGCCCTTCGCGATCGCGTGGGCGACCGAGTCGGCGCGGAGTTCGACCTGCTGGACCATGCCGCCCCAGCCGCGCAGGGCCAGGAAGGTCGCTTCGAGGAACGCCGCCCAGTCCGCCTCGGGCAGGTCGAGGAGGTGCAGTTCGCGGGCGACGATGTCGGTCGCGGCGACGCCGCGGAGGCGGTTCAACTCCCCGGGCAGGGTCGCCGCCCAGGCGTCGAGCAGCCCGGGGGTACCGGTGTACAGCGCGGTGAACGCCGCCAGAAAGCCGTGCTCGCGCCCCGGGAGCGGCCAGCGCGACACGCCCTGGTCGAGGTACGCCGCCGTGAAGCGCGTCAGCAACTCGTTCACGCCGGCGTCGGCATCGGGGCCGCCGGCCGCCAGGAGCCGGTCGCGCGGCCGCAGCAGTCGCGCCGCCGGCGTCACCGGCAGCGGCGCGAGCTTCGCCCCCCGCACCGCGACGCGCCAAATCGACTCCAGCGCGAACGCCTCCCAGTCCGCGTCCGACCAGCGGGCCACCCGGGCGACCCCGCCGAGGCGGGCGAACGCCGGCCCCAAGACTTCGGGCACGGTCCCGGTGACGAGGTCGCGCAAGACCCAGCGGCGCGTCGCGCCGGGGAGCCGCTGGCCGGCGGGGGTCGCGTCCCGGCGGAGCCGCGTCAGCGCGTCGGT
>JAYTSV010000174.1:0-15627 GCA_043745465.1 Fimbriiglobus sp. | reverse complement strand
CCGCCGTTCCCGCCGCGGTCGGGGGGCAAGGGGTCGGGCGGGTTCGCGTCGCTGTTCGACTTCAACCCGGACGGCCGGTACACGCACCCGATCCTCGTCACGTGTACCGACGGCGTCGGGTCGAAGCTCAAGCTCGCGCGGCAGGCGGGCAAGTTCGACACGGTCGGCATCGACCTCGTCGCCATGTCCGTCAACGACCTGATCTGCACCGGCGGCGAACCGCTCGTCTTCCTCGACTACATCGCCATGCCCGCGGACGACCCCGAGTTGACGCGGCAACTCGTGCTGGGCATCAGCGAGGGCTGCCTGCAGGCCGGGTGTTCGCTGGTCGGCGGGGAGACGGCGATCCTGCCGGACTTCTACGCCCCGGGCGACTTCGACCTGGCGGGGTTCGCCGCGGGCGTCGTCGAGAAGGACCGCGTCATCGACGGCCGGGCCATCCGCCCCGGGGACGTGCTCGTCGGCCTACCGGCGAGCGGCGTCCACTCGAACGGCTACAGCCTGGTGCGCAAGATCATCGAGGCGGCGAATTTGACCGTGGCGGACGCCGTGCCCGAACTCGGCGGCACGGTCGGCGATGTGCTGCTGACGCCGACGCGCCTGTACGTCAAAGTCGTCCGCGCGATCCTCGACGCCTGCGGGGATGCCATCACCGGGCTGGCGAACATCACCGGCGGCGGGCTGCCGGACAACGTCGCCCGGGTGCTGCCGCCGGACTGCCACGCGACCATTCGCCGGCCGGCTCAGGCCCCGGTGTTCGCCTGGCTGCAGCGCCTCGGCAACGTCGCCGACGCGGAGATGGACCGCGTGTTCAACCAGGGCACCGGCTTCGTCGTGATCTGCCGCCCGGCCGCCGTCGCCGCCGTGTTGAAGCACGGCGGCAGCGTCATCGGCGAGATCACCCCCGGCGCGGCGGGCGTGACGATTACGTGATTGCTACTGCGTCACCGGCATGCAGACTTGCTCCAGGAGGCGCTCGGCCTTCTCCTGCATCAGGTCGGCGAGGTTCGGGAGCGGCGTGCCTTCGGGGAGCGACTCGCGGACGGCGTTCAGCCACCGCGGGAAGGCGTAGATCGTCGCGTAGCTGTCCAGCGACACCGCTTCCAGGCGGGCGTGCTGGCCGCGGCGCTCGGCGTCGGACCACAGCGTCTTGCTCTTGCCCGTCAGCGTCAGGTCGTCCTCGGGGCGCAACAAAATCAGGTGATCGACGACTTGCGGCTGCGTGTCCATGACGCTCAGCTTGATCTCCAAATCCTTCGGCTTGCCGGGGCCTTTGGCGAGGAACAGGCCGATGGCGACGCGCCACGGTTGGCCGTCCTTGCAGGCCCAGTGGGCGAGCGTCACCGCCCCGTAGGTCGGGTGGTCGCCGAACGGCCACTCGGGGACGACGTGCTGCAACCGCCAGGCCCCCACCTTGACGCCGTGCTCGTGGCAGGTACTCAGGAAGGTGCCCAGGGCCGCTTGCAGTTCGCGGGTCGCCCCGGTCAGTGCGCCGTCCGGTTCGAGCTTGCGGCGGGCGCTGCGGAACTCCTGGTCCCACAGTTCGCCCATCGCCGTCGGCGTGAGCAGCGACCCGGCCATCGAACCGGGCACCATCAGCGCCGGCGGGGACTCGACGATGGACACGTTCTTGAAGGTGACGTTGCCGCCGTCGTGGATGACCGCGTCCTTGCCCAGCAGGGCGTCGAGGCGGTTCTGCTTGTCGCCCGGCGTGATCGACTCGGGGAACGGGTACGCGCTCACGTTGGCGATGCGGTTGCCGGCGTGGGCCGTCAACGCGACCTCGTGCGCCGCGTCGGCTTCGACCCGGTTGACGGAGTTCGGCCGGGGCACGACGGCGTGCGTCTCGGCCGCGTCGTACACGACGTGGTCGAACAGGTGGCGGAACTGTTGGAGCATGTCCCGCAGGGTCGGCTCGGACTTGGCGATGCGGTCGATCTGGTCGTCGCTGAACGGGTACACGTCCGGCAGGGTCGCGCCGTCGGGGACTTCTTCGAGGACCGGGCGGAGGCGGGCTTCGACGACGCGGCGGACCAGCGGCGCGGCCGGGGCTTCGAGGCGAATCGCCTTCACGGTGCCCAGCTTGGGGACGTGGACGGGGTTGTTGAGGCGGTCCTGGATGTACCCGTCGAGGCTGGGCACGAAGCGGTTCCACAGGCCGCGCTCGGCGAAGATCAGGAAGCACAGGCCGTCGATCTGGTGCATCACCTGGACGATGCCGGCGAAGAAGGCCTCGGCGATCTTGTGGCCGTCGTCCGACCGGCGGGCGAGGAGCAGGTCTTCCAACTGGTCGAAGGCGACCACGACGGGCACCTTCAGGCCGCGGAACAGGTCCATCATGACCTTGAACAGCGCGAGCACGAGGTCTTGCCGGGTGGGCCGGACGCCGAACTCCAACTCGGCGAACCCGTAGGTGAGGAAGTTGGCGAGTTCGGTCTCGTCCTTCATCAGCGTGGCCCGGCCGAACCCGGCGATGATCGCCTGGCGCATGATCCCGGCGGTGTTGCGGCTGGCGCTCTTTTTGGCGTGGTTCAACAGGATTTCCATCGCCCGCTCGGCGGGTAGTCCGGCTTCGTGGAGGGCCTGGGTCAGCGGCATCGGGGCGCGGGCGAACTCGGCCTTGCCCAGCAGTTGCTCGGCCAGCCAGTCGGCGCGTTCCCCGGCCTGCGTCGCCCCGAGGCCCAGCCGCCGCGCCCACTTGCCGATGCCCGGCGGCGGGAACAGCTCGACCTTCTCGTCGGGCGACAGCGCTTGCAAAGCCGCGGCGAGGTGCGTGCGGACGAGCAGTTGCCCGACCACGTCCATCGGCCGGACGCTCTTCTGCTTGCCGCCGCCCAGGAGCGTGTCGAGGATTTGGAACAACAGGTATTCGAGGAAGTCCGACTCCTTTTGGTAGACGCCGGGCGTGACGAGGAGTTGCCACGCGCCGCCGCTGCCGTGCTTGATGCTGTGCAGCAGGTGCGTCTTGCCGGCCCCCTTGTTGCCGAGGATCGGCACGACTTCCGAGTGCGTCATGGGGTCGTAGCGGTACAGGTCGATGATGGCGTGCAGCAGGTCGCGCTCGGCCGCGTACAGCTCGGGCACGTGGTAGCGCGTGCAGATGTCGTCGTCCGGGTTGCGGGCGAAGTAGTTGCGGAACGGGTTGCCGGCCCGCTTCAGGCTGTCCCGGGCGTGGCTACTCAGGGCGTGCGGCGCGTCGGCCGAGATGGCGATCAGGTTCATGGGGCCTCCTTCGGGGGTCGTCGGTCGTCGATTCGGTCGCCTCACGATTTCGGATTTGCGATTTCGGAATGCGGATTGAAAGGCAGCTCTGCCGGGGCGAAGCGTCACGGAATCCGAAATTCGCAATCCTAAATCCGAAATTCAACTCCTGAGCGAGGCGTAGTAGGCGATGTTGTGGCCGACGAGCAGGGCCGTCGTCGGTTCGGGCAGGGCGTACAGCGGGCCGGTCCACGGGTGCAGGTAGACGCGGTGGTCGGCGTGCAGCCGGCGGATGCAGTCGTGGAAGGTGCCCAGGCTCGGCGGGGTGGCCCGCAGGGAGAGTGAGCGGAACAGTTCGGGCAGCGGGCAGTCCTGGCCCACCGCGGCGGACGACGACCAGTCGGACAGCCGCGCCAGGATCGCCCCGCCGAGGTCGTCGAGGTCGGCGGCCGGGTCGGCGACCGCGACCGACCCGTTCAAGCGACTCGTGGCAGCGTTCATCGTCGATCCGTTCCGTAAGGGGCGGGCGTCCGGTTCCAGGGCGTGGGCGGGAGCGGGGGCGCGGTCGGCCAGGCGCGGGGCGAGCAGGGCGACGGTCGCCTTCATGCCGGCGAGGGCGTCGGCCAGCCGCTGCGAGTTCGCCACGAGGTGCGCGACCTGCGCCTCGCGGGCTTCGAGGATGCGGGCGAAGTCTTCGAGCACCTTCTTCGGGCTGACCGTCTCGGTGAGCAGCCGCAAGCCCTTGTCGGTCGCGGCCAGCAGCTCGCGCGGCGGCGTGCCGTCGTGCCGGACGACCCGGATCAGCCCGTCGTCGAGGGCCTTCCGCGCGGCGGTCTTGCCGGCCGTCGCCGTTGGGAAAAGCCCCGGCTCGGCCTTGCCGGCGTACAGCGGCACCCCGGCCGGTTCGGTCGCGGCGAGGGTCAAGGCGTCGAGGATCAACGGGGTCAGCTTGTCGGCCACGAAACATCCTTGCAATCGGTCCCGCGGGCGTCCCTGTCCCGCGACCGGCAGTCTAACGCAGCGGCGAAACCCGACGCAAGCCGAAGTTGCCCCGGCCGGGGCAGGGCCATTTCTCGATTGAGGTTGCGGCATCCCGATCGGGTTCTCAGCCTTCTCGGGGTGGAGGTCTTCGATGGCCTCCGGACGGTTCTTCGCCGCGAGGCGGCGGATGATATGCCCCCAAGTGCCGACCTCCCGAACCCCGCCGAGATCGATGGAGGAATGGCCCGTGCGGCCCGTCGCGGTAAGATGGGTTGCGGGGGCCGGTCGTGGCGGGTATCACGACGGCGTCCCCTGGGCGTGGAGAGCGGGCCGATGACGACGACGCGAAGTTACCGCTGGCTGGCCGCGCTGCTGGCGGTCGTGGGGCTGGCGACCGACCAGGCCACGAAGTACGGCATGTTCCGCGCCCTCTACGACGGCACGACCCGCGGCGAGCGCGACGTGGTCCCCGGCTGGTTCAAGTTCACGGCCGAGTTCAACCCCGGCGTGCCGCAGGGCGACGGCGTCCTGGCGACCCTGCAAGCGGCCAACGGGCCGGTCATGCCCCGGGTCAACTACGGGGCGCTCTTCGGCCTCGGCGGCGAGCACACGTCCACGGCCAACCTCGGCTTCGCCGGCGTCAGCTTTCTGGCGGCCGTCGGCATCGTCGTTTGGGTCCTGCGGCGGGGCACCCGGGCCGACGGCTGGCTGTCGGCGGCGCTCGGCCTGATCCTCGGCGGCACGGTCGGCAACCTGTTCGACCGCCTCGTGTTCGGCGGCGTCCGCGACTTCCTGTACTTCTACAAGATCGACTGGCCGGTGTTCAACGTCGCCGACTGCTGCCTGGTCGTCGGCGCGGGGGTGCTCCTCGTCCACGCCTTCGTCACCCCCGCCCCGGTCGAGACCCCCGCCCCACTTTTGCCCCTCGAACCGCCGGCGAAATAATTCGCGGACCGACATCGCCGATGCGGAGGGGTCGACTCGTCCCGCCCGCACGGGACATCGTGTACCGGCGACCGGGGACTGGCTGAGAGACCGACCGCGGGTATGATCCTCGTCATGTCCGCACTCCCCGAGCCTCTCGCCGCCCTCCGCGGGTCCGCCCTGCCGCTGCCGTCCGGCTTCCCCCGCCTGGGGGCGTACGTCGTCACGTACCCCGCCAACGCGGCGAGCCTCGAACCGACCCTCGCGGACTTCCGCCGTTCGGACTGGGGCGCGGGGCTGACCGTCGTGAACCAGCCGGCCGAGTGGCCGCTGGACAAGGACGCCGCGTCCAACAACTACAAGCGGGCGCTCGAACTCGCCGCCGCCGACGGGTGCGACTTCGCCCTGATCCTCGAAGACGACGTGCGGGTCTGCCGCCGGCTGCGGCACAACCTCCTCGCCCTCCCGCTGGTGGCCCGCGACCAGTGCGACTACCTCGGGCTGTTCATTCCCGACCTCATCCGCAGTCCGTGGGAGCGGCGCGAGGCCCACCTGGGCTACCGCCTCGCCCGGCCGCTCTACTCCGGCCCGAACACGACCTGGGAGAAGTACCGGGTCTGGGGCAGCCAGGCGTACCTGCTGTCCCGTCGCTTCGTGGCCGCGGCGCTGGCCCGGTGGAACGACCTGGTCGAAGGTCAGGACACGCGGGTACTCACCGTGTGCAACGAACTCCAAACGCCGCTCTGGTACTCCGACCCGTGCCTGGTGGACCACGCCCCGCGAGCCACCGCGTTCGGCACCCCGACCGCCTACGCGCCCGACTTCGACCCCGACTGCGTGCTCTCGGTCGAGCCGGGCTTCCAGCCGCCCGAAGCGGTCCCGGGGTGGCTCGCGGCCGAGGAAGCGCTGCTGGTGTGGCAGGCGTCGGCGGGGCGGCGAGTGCTCGAACTCGGCACCCAGTCGGGCCGGGCCACGGTCTGCGCCGCCCAGTCGGCGGCCGGGGTCGTCAGCGTCAGCCGGGACGACCAGTCCGAGGCGGCCGAGTGGGTCCGGCGGTACGGCCTCGCCGACCGCGTCCACTTCCTCCGGGGCGACTTCGCGGGGGCGTGCGGAACCCTCCGGGGCGGGTTCGACCTCACACTGATCGACGGCGAGCACGACGCCCGGAGCGTGGCCGCCGACATCGCCGCGACGCTCCCCCTGCTCGCGCCGGGCGGCCGGCTGGCCTTCCACGACTACCCCGACCCCGGCTGGCCGGACGTGCGCCGCACCGTGGACGACCACGCCCGGCGGCGGGGCTGGCGTCGGATCGCGCAGGAAGGGTACCTGGGCGTGTTCCAGACGTAGCAACTTTGCAGATTGCAGGGGCCGCGCGAGCTTTATCGAATTTAGTGGTTGCGGGGGACGGTGGGGTTGGGCTACACTCTCAATCGTCCATCTTTCCCTGGATCTACCCCCCGTGCAGAAACCTCAAGGTTGGACGGCCCGAACCCGGGCGCTGTTGTTCGGCGTCCCGCCGGCCCCGACCCGACCGGACTCGTTGCGGACGGTGCTGTCGCTCGACGCCATCGAGGACCGCAACGCGCCCGGCAGCATCGCCGCCTCGACCGACCCCTTCTTTTCTGCCTCCGGTCCCGTCGAGCCGGCGGGGATTCCGATCCAGGCGACCTCACCGCCGTTGCTGGAACCCACCGACGGTCCGATCGCACCGACATTGCAAGACGAAGCGCCGGCCACTCCCCCCAGCAGGGGCCAACGGGGCGCAAAGCCAATCGACCGCGGCCGGGTCAGGCTCCCGGCCGTCGTCGCTGGACGCCGAGACCCTATGGGGCGTCGCGGGCCAAAAGTCGGCGCTCTCGTTCGGGGTGTCATCCGCGAGTCCGACACCCAAGAGCGGCCAAGACACGTCCGCCGCACCGGGCACTAACGCCAGCGCACTTTCGACCGGCACTGTTGGTTCGGGTAGCGGCTCCGGTTCAGGTTCGGGCACGGGGACGGGCAGCGATACCGGCACGGGGACGGGCAGCGATACCGGCACGGGGACTGGCACTGGCACTGGCACGGGGACTGGCACTGGCACTGGCACGGGCACGGGCACCGGCACGGGGACCGGAACCGGCACAGGCACGGGGTCGAACGAGATTGGCGATAGGGTGTGGTTGGACGCGAACGCGGACGGCGTCCAGAACACCGGTGAGGAGGGGATCGGCGGCGTGACCGTCCGCCTCCTGGACTCGTCGGGCGCGATGGTGGGCACAACGATAACGACCGCGGACGGACGGTACACCTTCGCCGGCTTGGCGAAGGGGAACTACCAGGTGCAGTTCGTCAACCCGAACCCGGCGTGGCTGTCGTTCTCCGACGCCCGTCAGGGGTCGGACACCGCGCTCGACAGCGACCCCGTGCCGGACACGCCGGACCGCCTCACTGCGACAACGCCGGTGTTTGCCCTCCTGCAGGGGCAACCGGTCAAGGACGAGGACGCCGGGTTTAAGCCCCTCGCCCAGGTCAACAACGGAGCCGTGTTCTTCGATGTCAAGGCGGTCCAGGGTGCACCCATACTCAGTGTCTTGCTCGCTGGTGTCGAAGTCGATCTGCCGGCGAGTTTGGTTACCCCGACAGGCCAAGCCAACGTCTTCGAGATGAAACTGAAGTCCCGGCAGGGAGCGATAGCGACGGTTGAACTCAAACCCGGCGTCGATTTCACGTTCGACATTCGTCAGTTAGGAGGGTACTATCGTTGGGGCGCAGACGCTGTCGGCAACTTTTTCGAGAAGGGGAAAGCGACCCCGTCGCCCGTTCCGGCCTCTGACGCATACTACTGGGCCCAATACGTCCGGGCCGACCAGAGTGAAAGCCTTGCGGGGGGCCACAACGCCTATTACCCGCCGAAGGCCGGGAATCTGCCGACCGACGGCAAGTGGTACCTCGACTCGCCCACCCAAGTAGGATCCCCGCTCAAGAACAAGTATGTGAGTCAGGAGATGAACGAAAATCACCCGGTTACTGACGGGCCTGGGCTCAGGTATGGCGTCGATACCACTGCCGCCGGGTTCAGCGTGGTTACACGCGCTAACGTCGAATATCTGAGGTGGACGCTCAAGGAGTCGCCCCAACAGGTGCTCGACAAGAAGATCGATGCCGCCAAAGTTAAGATGCAGGGCCAGAACTTCACGTCGGATTACGCCCAGACGTTCCAGTCGTACCTTGCTAAGAAGCCGGACGCCCCAGAAGGGTACGTCACCTGGCAGTGGCTGGCGACGCTGGACACGGATGCTCGGACAATGAAGATCACGATCCAACAGCCTGCCTGGCACGCCGGTACGGATGCAGCCGTTTGGGACAAGTTCGGCCCCGCCTAGAGTCTGGCCGCTGCCACGCAACCCGTTGCCGCGGCACGGTCCGTGGCCCCAGCGGAGATGTCGGGACGGCCAGATTCGCATGGAATCCGACCACCCGGTTGCTATACAACCGACCCGACGCCGTGGTCCGTCACATCGCCCGTCTCATGCAGCGAGGTTCAGTTATGACAGCACTTGCCACCGCTCAACTCATGTTGGCCGCGCTGCTGTGGGCCGAGCAGGGCAGGCTTGCCTTGCTCGACGGTGCCACCCAGTCCGGGGACGTGCGGCTGTTCATCCGCTGCTGCGATTTAGCCGTGTCGGACGATGGCGTTGGAGTCGCCGGCGTCTTGGCGGCACGTGTTCAGGACGCCCCCGCGGCGATGCAGCGCGAGATTTTGTTTGCTCTCATGCGATTGGGGGGCGTAGCGAAACCCGCGGTCGCCGCTGTTGCCCGGATCGCGGCCGACGCGGGGTCAAGCAACCGCGGGGTTGCTGTGGCTTGCCTCGGGTGGATCGGGCCGGCCGCCCAAGACGCCGCCACCGTCCTCACAGCTTGCCTCGACGCCGATGACCCCTCGGTCCGCTACGCCGCATGCGTAGCGGTGTGGCGGGTCACGGGCCGGACGGAGGCCAGCCCGGCTCTCCTGAAGGCCGGGCTGGCGTCTATCAGCCGCGCCGAGCAGCTCGAAGCCCTCGCCGCCGTCGAGGCGATCCGGGGTGGGGTCGGTCGGGACTGTTACTCGCAGGTGCTCGACTTAGTGACGGCGCGCTGTTCCGAAGTCCGGGCCGAGGCCCTGAAACTGATTCCCGTCTTGGCCCCGGCACCGGAACAGGCAGCCCAAGGTCTCGCCACGGCTCTGCGGAGCGTCATGGACAGGGCAGACCGGCTGGAGCGTGAGCGGGCGGCGGGGCTGTCGCTCGAGATGGGAGCCTCTGCATACAGTGTGCTGCGGGCGGATCGACTGATCGTTATCCGGGGGCTGACTGACCTCGGACGCCCCGCCGTACCTGCTTTGATTGATTTGTTAAAGCCGGGTGAACGCGTCTCCACCCGCTATGCGGCACTCGATATTCTCGCCGATTTGGGGCATGAGGCGGTTGCCGCGACTGAGGCTGTGACTGCGGTGACGCTTGATGCCGATTCCACACTTCGGGGCCACGCCAAGAAAGTGCTCGTATTCGTCGCAAAGAAGTAGCCGCGCGGCCAGCCGCGGGCGGGTTTTTAATGCGGGCCGGCCGCGGGTCGTAGACCGCGTCCCCGTTATCGCCCGATCAGGTCCAGGACTTTGCGGCGGGTGCGCCAGTAGACGTCTTCCATTAGGACGTGGGCGAACTCGCCGTTGCGGCCGACGCTCACCAGGCCGGCGATCCCGGTGCCGCGCTCGAAGCGGCGGCGGTCGGCCTCGTACTCGGTGCGGAAGACGGGGTACGCCAGGGCCGTGCGGACGACCCGACTGCCCAGGTATCGCGCGGCCAGGCCGGGGACGATGCGGTCGATGGCGGCGCGGCACTGCTCGCCGAGGGCGGCGTCCGACATTGCCCAGGTCGCGTCGTTCACTTCGCAGCCGAGGTCGCAGGTGACTTGCGACTTGCCGGCCGGGACGAGCCACGGCAGGCCCAGGCCGATGTCGCTCAGGCGGAAGAACGGGAAGTCGGTGCCCGGCGTCCAGGTGACCACGTCCGGCAGCCCGCTCGGGCCGTCGAACTTCAAGTTGACGAAGACCATCGCCCGGTAGCGGAAGCACGCCAGGTACGCCAGGCGGTCGGTGCCGCGGACGAGTTTCGCCAGGACGTGGACCGGGGCCGTGCTGACGACGGCCGCGGCGGCGATGCGCTCGCCGTTCACTTGCACGCCGACGACCCGGTCGTCCTCGACGAGGATCGCCTCGACGGGGGACCGGGTTTGGATGGCGTCGCGGACCTCGTCGGCCAGCTTCTCGCAGACCGCCGCGATGCCGCCGTCCGGGTAGACGTGCCAGACGTGCGGCGACTCGGGGACGGTCGAACTGTACCCGACGGCGACGGTCCGGCCGGTGAGTTTGGCCGCGACCTTCAGGGCGATGGTGCGCGGCAGGCTGGTGGCGAACTTCTGGCCGACGGCGGCCGCCAGTTCGCCGCCGGCGGCCCCGGACCAGGCCTCGGTGAGCGGCAGGGCGATCTCGTCGGCGAGCTTGCGGCCGTAGGCCCCGCGGTAGTGGTCGGCGGCGGTGACGGCGGCGGTGCGGAACGGCCCGCCGGCCTTGGCGACCGCGGCGCTCAGGGCGTACCGCGGCGACCGCATCAGGCCGAACGGGTACGAGGTGGCGCGGCCGCGGTGCCAGACGGTCTCGCCGTACCGGGGCATCGGCCGGCAGGAGGCCGACACGCCGACGGCCGCGGCCAGGCGGTTGGTGATGAAGTGCGCGCCGCAGTCGTAGGTGTACCCTTCGGGGTCGCGCTCGCTCCGGCACAGCCCGGCGAGGTGCGGGCTGGCCTCGAAGACGCGCACCGGGACGCCGTGGCGGCGGAGGTAGGTCGCCGCCGTCAGTCCGGCGAGGCCGGCCCCGAGGACGACGACGGGGCGGTCGGGCGTGGGGACGGCGGTCATTTCGCGGCCCCCGGTTTCGTAAAGGTGCCGTGCAAGATCGCCCCGCGGTTGACCAGGGTGAACGCCGCGTCGAGCAGCGTAAAGACGGCGAGCGCGGGGACCGACTTGAGGCCGAACCGGTCGATCAGCCAGCGCGGGCCGCCCCAGTCGTCGAGCCAGTTGCGCACCGAGTAGACCCAGTTGACCGGACTCACCGCCGTGACGACGCGGACCGGCGTCAGCCCCGCGACTTCGCCCAGGCGGGTGAGGGTGGCGCGGTCGAACAGGTAGGTGTGCCGGGGGAAGTGGTAGCCGCCCCAGTGCCGGCCGCCGAAGAGTCTGCGGTCCGGCGAGTCGGTGTTGTCCGTGACGACGACGACCCGCCCGCCGGGGGCGAGTAGCCCCGCGACGAGGCGCATCGTGGCGGCCGGGTCGGGCAGGTGCTCGACGGTCATGACGAGCAGCACGAGGTGAAAAGTCGCCGGCGGCAGCCCGGCGTTTTCGAGCCGCTCGGCGCGCACTTCCAGGCCGTTGGCCCGGGCCGCGGCGACGGCGCGGGCGTCGCCGTCGAGGCCTTCGAGGGTCCAGGTCGGCGGGCCGAAGTCGCGCAACAGGGCGAGGTGGAAGCCGTCGCCGCAGCCCACGTCCAGGACGCGGGCGTCGGCCGGTAGGTGCCGCGCCCACCCCAACAGGCGGCGGGCTTCGAGGCGGCGGCGGACGCGGTAGACGAGGCCGTACTCGGCCGGCTCGAACGCGAAGGCGTGGTAGTCGTCCGGGTAGATGCGACCGGTTTCGGCTTCCGCCGGGCGAGGGTTCAGGTAGACCAGTCCGCAGCGGCGGCAGCGGACGGCGAGGAACTCGTCCGGGCAGGTGCGGTACTCGAAGTCCGCGCCGACGGCGACCGGGTCCGCGTCCTCGACGCCGCACAGCGTGCAGAGCGCGGGTGTGAACGCGAGCGGCTCGGCGGAGCGCTCGACGCGCGGCGGGCGCACGGGGGGGTCCACGAGCAGGGACGCGGCGACACTCGTCATCATGGCAGGGCGGGCCACTACGAACGGCGGGGCGACCGAACCCAACGGGTCGCCCCCAAGCATCCATAGTGCAGATCGGACCGCCGGCCCGCAAAGTCGTTGAGAATGAGAGAAAGCGGTCCGAAAACCCGGGGCTGCCGACCGGCCTCGCTGAGGCCGGCGACAGAAGAAGTGCTGCTGCTGGAGGCGGCGAGGGGCTAAATCTTGAGCTTGCCGGTGCTGTCGCCGAAGCTGTTCAGCGGGGCACCGAGGCGCTCGAACATGGCCAGGTACAGGTTCATGAGCGGCGTTTCCTTGGCCACTTTCACGTGCCGGCCGGTCTCCAGGCCGCCGCCGCCCTTGCCCAGGAGCAGGATCGGTAGGTCGTCGTGGTTGTGCCGGTCGCCGTCGCTGATGCCGCTGCCGTAGACCATCGTCACGTTGTCGAGCAGGGTGCTGCCGCCGGCCTCCTTGACGGCCTTCATGCGGTCCATCAGGTAGGCCAGTTGTTCGACGTGGAAGGCGTTGATCTTCTGGATCTTCTCCTGCTTCTTGCCGTCTTTACCGTGGTGGCTCAGGTCGTGGTGGCCGTCCGGTACGCCGATGGTCGGGTAGGCGCGGTTGCTGCCGTCGTTGGCGAACGGGAAGGTGACGACGCGGGTCAGGTCGGTCTGGAACGACAAGACCATGAGGTCGCACATCAGGCGGACGTGGTCCTTCATCTCCTTGGGCACGCCGGCCGGGGTGGCCATGTCCGGTTTGGCGACCGGCTTGCGGGTCGCGGCTTCCTTGCGCATTTTGTCGAGGCGGTTCTCGACTTCGCGCACGGCCGTCAGGTACTCGTCGAGCTTGCGCTGGTCGCTGCCCCCGAGTTGCTTGGTCAGAGCCTTGGCGTCCTCGGCGACGAAGTCGAGCACGCTCTTGGCGCGGGCGTCGCGCTTGGCGCGGACGGCGGCGGTGTCCTTGGAGTCGGTGCCGCCGAAGAGCCGCTCGAAGACGAGCTTGGGGTCGGTCTCCTTGGCGTTCGGCGTGGCGTCCCCGCGCCACGACAGGTTCGACGAATACGCGCAGCTGTACCCCGAGTCGCAATTGCCGGCCAAGGCCCCGCGCTCGATGCCGAGTTCGAGCGACGCGAAGCGGGTGGCGTCGCCGACCGCGTCGGCGATGTGCTGGTCGGCGGACTTGCCGATGCGGATGTCGGCCCCGTGGGTCTTGCGGGCCTGCCGGCCGGTCAGGAACGACGACATGGCGCGGGCGTGGTCGCCGGCCCCGTCGCCGTTGGCCCGGGCCTTGTCGAGCGTCAGCCCGGTGATGACGTTCAGGTGTTCGACGTGCGGCTGCAGGGCGGCCAGCGTCTTGGGCAGTTCGCCGAGCTTGCCGACGGCCGCGGGGGTCCAGTCGGCGACGTGGACGCCGTTCGGCACGTACATGAAGGCGAACCGCTTCGGGGCACCGGTCGCGGCGAGGGCCGAACCGACGCCCCCGCCCGGGCTACCAGCAGCCACCGGCGGCGCGGCGGACGCCAGGGACTCCAGCCAGGGGAGCGCGACGAGCGTGCCCAAGCCGCGGAGGGCCTGACGGCGGGAGAGACCGGTCGGGGTCGGCGTCATGTCATTCGCTCCGGGTCGCTTTACGCTTCTGGAAGGCGTCACTCTCGGCGATGGCCAGGACCAGCGCGGAGAACCGGTCGTCGCCGGCTTTGAGCTTCAAACTGAGTTCGTCCAGCACGCACTTGTCGTAATATTCTAACCCGCGGCCGGTGGCGAACGTGAGCAACTTTTCGGCCAAACAGCGGCGGAACATCTCGGCCTTGCCGACCAACACCTTGCGGAGCTCGGCGGGGCCGTCGAACTTCGACCCGTCGGGCAGCACGCCCGTGGCGTCGATCTTGGTCTTGGCGTCCTCGTCCCGCCACGCCCCGATGCCGTCGAAGTTTTCCAGGCCGAAGCCGAGCGGGTCGAGCTTGGCGTGGCAACTGGCGCACGACGCGTCGGCCCGGTGCTGCTCCATCTGCTGCCGGAGCGTGCCCTTCAGCTGGCCCTTCGGCAGTTCGGGCACGTCCGGCGGGGCCGGCGGCGGTTGCACGCCGAGGATGTTCTCGCTGATCCACTTGCCCCGCTTGACCGGCGAGGTCCGCGTCGGGTTCGACGTGACCGTCAGGATCGCCGCCTGGCTCACCAAGCCGCCGCGCCGGTTGTTCGGCAGTTTGACCTGGCGGAAGTCCTCCCCGCGGACGTCCGGGACGCCGTAGTGCCACGACAGGCGGTCGTTCAGGAAGGTGTAATCGGCGTCGAGGAACTCCAGGACGTTGCGGTCGCTCTTGACGACGTGGTCGAAGAACAATTCGCTCTCGCGGATCATCGCCGACCGCAGGGACTCGTCCCAGGTCTTGAACGTCTCGGGGTCGGGCGTCAGCCCGCGCAGGTTGCGGAGTTGCAGCCACTGGCCGGCGAAGTTGTCGGTCAGCGCGGACGCCCGCTCGTGCTTGAGCATCCGCGCGATCTGGGCCTTCAAGACGCCCGGCTTGCGCAGGTCGCCCTTCTCGGCGAGTTGGTACAGTTCCGCGTCCGGCATCGACGACCAGAGGAAGTACGCCAGCCGCGTGGCCAACTCGAACTCGGTCAGCACCCGCGAGTCCTGGCCCGGCAGCGGGTCGGACTCGACGCGGAACAGGAAGTTGGGCGACACGAGCACGGCCTTCAGCGGCAGCAGAATCGCCCGGTCGAAGCGGTCGCCGTCGGCCGCGGCCAGGTCGTACAGCGTCATCAGGCGCGCGACTTCGCCGGGCGCGACCGGCCGGCGGTAGGCGCGGCGGGCGAACTCGGCGAGAACCTTCTTGGCACAGTCGCGGTCGGCGTCCGGGGTGGCCGGAACGGCGACGAGGATCATTTTGGTCGAGTCCGGCAGCGGCTTCTGGGCACCGTTGAGCGGCCCCTCGACTTCGATGGAATCGACCCGCAGCGTCCGCCCCGTACTGTCGGGGGCCAGGGTCTTGGCGTCCGACGGGTTGACGAAGGCGACGGTGACCTTGCGTTCGCCGTGGTCCACGAAGCGTTTCGCCTCCAGGACGACGGGCTTCTCGGCCTCGCCGGCCGCGTCGAAGGTCTGAACGGCCTTGTCGTCGATGAGCAGTTGCAGCTTCGCCGGCTGGCCCCCCTCGGCCGTGCCCGACGCCTTGACGCGGACGACGTACTCGCCGCTGGCCGCGAAGTGGAACTTCAGCATCGATGCCGTCCCCTCACCGGTGAAGAGGATGCGCTCCTTCGGGCCGCGGCTGCGGGCGCTCCGGGGGACGACGATGAGGTTCTGGGGGCCGAACTTTTGCTTCGAGGACAGGACCGTCCCCTGGGGGACGACGGCCGCTTCGAGGACCGCGTCCGCGGCGGTCAGGTACTTTTCGAGCAGGATCGGCGGCAGCGACAGCACGTCGCCGATGTTGTCGAACCCGTACCCCACGTCGTCCGACGGGAAGTCCTCGGCCGGCCGGAAGGTGACGCCGCACAGGTCGCGGACGGTGTTGTTGTACTCGGCCCGGTTGAGCCGCCGCAGGGTGACGCGGCCGGGGTCCTTGGGGCCGACGCAGTTGACCTTGATGAAGCTG
>JAYTSV010000173.1:0-4138 GCA_043745465.1 Fimbriiglobus sp. | reverse complement strand
CCCATCGCCGGGTCGAACGGGGTGCGGCTCTTGAGCACGCCGTGGGCGATCATGAGGAGTTTCCGCATGCACACCCCAACCGCCGCCATCTTCGGCTTGCCCGCGGCGACGAGGCGGTCGTCGAAGGCCGCCACGAGGGAGTTGAACCTGACCGCGGTCAGGGCCGGCAGGTCCAGCGCCTTGAGGAGCCGGGCGTTCCGCGCCTTCGACAGCCGGATGCGCTTCTTGACGCTGGTGCCGGACTGGTCCTCGCTCGGGGCCAGGCCGGCGTAGGCGGCCGACTGCTGGGCGGTGGCGAAGCGGCCCGGGTCGGGCAGCACGGCGAGGATGGCATTGGCCGCGACGGGGCCGACGCCAGGGATGGTGCGCAAGAACGCGCCTACCAGACCAAAGCCGTGAACGATTGGCCGCGACGGGGCCGACGCCGGGGATGGTGCGGAGCAACTCGCGGCTCGCGCGGAGGTGCTCGGAGGCGGCGACGACCGCGTCGGCCTGGTCCTGGAGGCGGCCGGCCTCCTTCTCGAGGAAGGCGACGACGCGGTCGAGCGACGTGCGGACGGCGGCGGTCAGGCCGGGGGCGGCGAGGCGGGTCTTCTCGCCCGCGGCGAGCCGGCGGAGGTCGTCGCGGCGGCGCGACAGGGCTTGCAATTCCCGCACCTGCGGCAGCGGCGGCTGCCAGGCGGGGTGCCGCTCGCGGGCCGCGTACTCGGCGATGAGCTTGGCGTCGGCGCGGTCGGTCTTGTTGCCCTGGCCGCGCATCAGGCCGGCGTAGTTGACCCGCGCCGGGTTAACCACCGCCACGTGCCGGCCGGCGTCGGCCAGGGCGGTGGCCAGGGCCTCGCCGAACGCCCGCTCGCGGGGCTTGCCGCCGGGGCCTGGCAGCAGGCAGGCGTCCAGGGTATCCTTGCTGACATTGATGCCGGCCCAGGCGGCCGGCGGGGCAGTCACGGTGGGGTCCATGGCGTCGCTCCTCGACCTCACGGGTGCGGGGTCGCGCGGCGCGAGCCGGGTGCCCCGGGATGGTGTCCCAAGTGAGTGACGCCAGCGGCCGGCACGCGGTCTGGTTCCCGAGGTGCTGGTGCCCTCTGGCGCGGCGTTCGACCCGGCCGCCGGACATCACCGTACCCGGATCGTATCACACGAGGCCGTGCAGCCGACGACGAGGGCGGGTAGGTTCCGCGCGGGCGTTGGTTGTGTCTCACCGGTCGCCGCGGCCGGTGAGCTGGGTCGTTCGGCCGCGGGGACAACTTCCGCGTCCGTCTCGCGAAATCGGAGGCTTCAATGGCACGGCAACGGTCACTTCCCTGGCGACTCGCCGCCCTACTCGCGCTCGCGGGATCGGCGAGTCACGCGCGAAGTCCCAATGGCAAGAAGTATCCGTTCGCGAATCCGCCACGCGAAGTGTACGACCACCTCGCGAAGGCCGACCTCGGAGCTGCGGAGCCATTCCCAGCGGACGCCCGAAAACTCCTCGCAGAGTTCTGGGCCGCCCACAATTCCTCGCCGCCGAAGGTGCTTCCGCAGGCCGACGACGCGGCCGTGGTAGCGCACCTCATGGCATCCGGCGTGAGCGACCCGAAAGCCCGCGCGGAGTACCTGAAAAAGTTCGCCGAGTTGGTGGAAGTCGCGAAAGTGGCGACCGCCGGCGCAAAGTCCGACAGTAAGAGTCTATCCGGGAACTGGCACTGCTTTTCGTAGGGGCGTCCGCGCGTACCGGAACGGGGCCTGGGTGGCGGCGGGGTCCGGGTTGAGCCGCTTCAGCATCAGGTGGATCATGCTCACCTGGATCACCGCCACCGCCGTCGGCCGGTCGTAGTCCGCGCGAGGAGGGCCACTGGTCGTCGGTCGAGTCCGTCGGGTAGACCCGCGACCCGGTTGAAGCGGGAGCGGGCCACCAGCATGAGGATTAACCCCTCGGGGTGCGCCTCCGCCTGGGCGGCGAACGCCTCAACCCCCTCGGGCGTCTCGTCCCACTTGCGGCCGCCGGCCGGCGGTGCCGGATCGACGAACTGCCGGTACGGCCCGAGTCGCTCGCGCTGGGCGGGCGGGAGCCGCCCGATGAGGCCCCCGACGGACCCCGCCCGGGCCGCGCCCAAGCCCCAAACGCCGAAGCGCCGGGCCGCCTCGGCGTCGGCGGGGTCGGACTGCCGCGCCGCGCCGTAGCCCGACGCCTCCCGCAGCAGCCGGCCCGCGGCGGCGTGCCCCCGCG
This sequence comes from Fimbriiglobus sp., assembly GCA_043745465.1. Lineage (GTDB taxonomy): Bacteria > Planctomycetota > Planctomycetia > Gemmatales > Gemmataceae > Fimbriiglobus. The sequence continues at coordinate 1,929 of JAYTSV010000173.1, read as the reverse complement.
CCAGCCGCGCGATCGACTCGACCTCGGCCGCCGGCAGGAACTCGCCCAGGGCCAGGGCCGCCTCGGCCAGGCGGGCCTCGTCCCCCTGGATGCCGGCGGCCAAGACCCGCACGACCGCGAAGTCCGGGTGCTCCGGGTACAGCCGGGCCGACTCCTCGGCCAGCGCGCGGGCCTCCTGGTGCCGGCCGAGTGACAGCAGCAGCAGGCCCGCGCTGGTCCGGGCCGGGAGGTGGAACGGGTCGGCCCGGACGGCGGCCCGGTGGGCGTCGAGCGCCGCCGGCGTCGTCGCGGCGCGCAGCCCCTCGGCGTAGGCGCGCTCGGCGGGCGGCAGTTCCCGCCCCGGCGCGCGGGTGACGAGTCGCTCGGCGCGGGCGTCGTCCTCGCCGAAGAGCGCGGCGGCGTGGGCCAGTTCCGCCGCGCCGCGGAGGCCCGGGGGCAGGGTCTCCGGGTCGAGGGCGTCCAGCTCGCGCTTGGCCCGCTCACCCTCGCACAGCCCGCCCAACGCCCGCACCAGGTCGAGCCGGGTTTCGGGGGAGATCGTCACGCCGACCGCCTGGGCCTCATCGACGCTCTTGACTAACTCCCGCAGGACGCGGCGGTCCGACTTGGCGAGCGTGGCGATCGTCGCCTCGTACGGCCGGCGGATCGCCTCCCGCTCGACGCGCTCGACGCGCCAGGCGAGCGCCGACCCGCCGACGCACACCACGGCGAGCAGCCCGGCGACGGCGCAGGCCAGCCCCGCGGCCGTCGGGTTCCGCCGGACCCACTTGCGGCCGCGGTCGATCGGCCCCGGCCGGCGGGCGCGGACCGGCTCGTCCGCCAGGAAGCGCCGCTACCAGTCGGCCAGATCCTTGGCCGACTGGTAGCGGCGGCCCGGCTCCTTCTCCAGGCACTTCAGGACGATCGTCTCCAGATCCCGCGGGAGGGCGCGGCAGAGCTGCCGCGGCGGGGTCGGGTCGCTCAGCGCGAGGCTGCGGTAGATCGCTTCGCGGTTTTCCCTCCGGACCGCCGTGTGGCCGGTCACCAGGTGGTAAAGGGTGGCCCCGAGGCCGTCGACGTCGGCCTTGTGGTCCACCAGCCCGTGCCGCGCCTCGGCCTGCTCGGGGGCCATGTAGCGCGGCGTCCCCAGGCCGCCGCCCGTCGCCGTCAGGCCCTCGCCGGTGCCGACGCGGGCCAGCCCGAAGTCCGCCACGCGGGCCTTGCCGGAAAGGTCGAGCAGCAGGTTGGCCGGCTTCACATCCCGGTGGACGACCCCCATCGAGTGGGCGTGGTCCAGGCCGTCGGCCGCCTCCGCGCCGATGCGGGCGGCCGTCCGGAACCGGCCCGGGTCGCGGCAGCACCTTCAGGGCGACCCGCCGCCCCAGCGAGAGCTGCTCGGCCTCGTAAACGATCCCCATGCCCCCGCGGCCGACCGGGCGGACGATGCGGAAGTCTCCCAGCGGCAGCGTTTCCCCGGCCAGGGGGTCGCCGGCGAGCGCCGGCACCGAGCGCGAAAAGTCGGCCAGCGCGCCCAGCGCCGGCAGCACGGAGCGGAGCCGGTCGGCGAAGCCCGGGAACTCGGCCGCGACGGCCTCCGGGTCGAGCGCCTCGCCCGCCTGCGCCCGCGCCGTCAGGCGGTCCACCAGGTCGGCGAACTCGGCCGACTCGGCCGAGCGCTCGCCGGAGGAGCCGGCCGTCGGGCCGGGGGCGTCCCTCGCGCCGGTCGTTCGTGAGTCGCTCACCGCCCGCCCTCCGTGTCGTCGGTCAAGAAACCCCGCAGCCGGCCGAGGGCGCGGACCACGCGCTTCTTGGCCGCTGCCTCCGAAACGCCCAGCACGCCGCCCACTTGGGCGGCCGGCAGGTCCTCCCGGTAGCGCAGCGTCAGTGCCTCGCGGTCCGGCCCCGGCGGGCCGAGCAGCGCCGCCCGGACGCGGTCGCGCTGCTCGGCCC
>JAYTSV010000172.1:0-4188 GCA_043745465.1 Fimbriiglobus sp. | reverse complement strand
GTCCGCGGGCGGCGGGGGCGGGCCGTCGAAGCCCTGGATGCGGACGATGTACTTCCCCGGCGCGAGTCCACCCTTCTTGTCCATCGCAAACTTCCCGTCCTTAATCTCCATCGAGACCGTCGTCGGCTGGCCGTCCGCCGGTACGAACTCGATGTTGCCGTAAGGAATCATCTTGCCGTCGATACTCGCGGTGCCCGAAACGGACTGACGATTGTGCGAGTCATTTTTGTTGCAGCCGACCAGGGCGAGCAAAGCAACGACCATTCCTGTGCGCAAGTAAACCACCCGACTCATGATTCGTCCCTGTGGTGAAAACTCCCTCATTTCCAACTATACCATAGGTTGTGATCGCAGCGAAATCCGGTCTCCTCACAGATTCTACACAATTCATCGTCCAGACACCCGTTCCGTGTCTCCGCCGCAGGCGAACTCCCGGCCGGGTGCTCGGCTTGCTACAATCGTCTCCCTGACGAGTCGTCGCCCATACCCCGAGACTGCACCGTGCATACCAACAGCAAACTGCTCTTCGACAAGTACGCCCGCGAGCACTTCCCGACCGGTCGGAAGGTGCTCGAAATTGGACCGGACGTGTCGCCGTCGAACTACCGCAAGATCGCCGACCCGGCCGGCACACTGACCTGGGACACCGTCGATTTCCCGCGCGACTTTCCCACCACGTTCACGCTGACCGAGGAGTACCACTTCCCCATCCCGGCCGACACCTACGACGTGGTCCTGTCGGGCCAGGTGATCGAACACGTCCGCAAGATTTGGGTCTGGATGCGGGAGGTGGCCCGCGTCTGCAAGCCGGGCGGGCTGGTGATTACGATCAACCCGGTGAGCTGGCCGTACCACGAGGCCCCGGTCGATTGCTGGCGGATCTACCCCGAAGGGATGCGCGCCCTGTGCGACGACGCCGGCCTGGACGTAGTCACGTGTACGTTCGAGTCCCTGGAGTCGAAAGAGTTCAACCGGTCGATCCCGGGCCGGTCGCCGGACCACCAGGAGCCGTTCGTCCGCCGGGCGTTCAAGCTGCTCGACAAGTTCAAGTTCCCCGCCGAGTGCGCCTTCGACACGGTGACGATCGCCCGGAAAAGGCCGTAGAATTTTCACCGCAGAGGGCGCAAGAGGGCGCGGAGAAAGGCAGCAATCCGAGTGGGTTTTCCCTCGGCTCGCGCGTCTCAAAAGCTCGGAGGTTCGGGTTTCGCACACGGCTTGGCTTTTCTCCGCTCCCTCCTGTGCCCACTGCGGTAAATCCGGTTTTCCGCCGTCGCCGGACCCTATAATCGCCGCATGGAGACGCCGGCGATTCGCACCGAAGACCTGACGCGCACGTACCGCAAGGGCCGCAAAGGCTGGTTCCGCAAGGCCCCGGCCGAGGCCGAGTTCGTCGCCCTCGCCGGGGTGAGTTTGGAAGTCCGCCCCGGCGAACTGTTCGGCCTACTCGGCCCCAACGGCGCGGGCAAGACGACCCTCATCAAAATCCTCACGACGCTGCTCTCGCCGAGCGGCGGCCGGGCCTGGGTGGACGGTCACGACGTGATCGAAGACCCCTACGCCATCCGGCCGCGCATCAACGTCGTGTCGGGCGGCGAGTCGTCCGGGTACGGCATCCTGACCGTCCGCGAGAACCTCTGGCTGTTCAGCCGCATCTACGGGGTGACCAACGCCGACTGGAAGACGCGCGCGGACAAGATGCTCGACGTGGTCGGCCTGACCGAAAAGGCCAACAGCCGCGTCAGCCACCTCTCGACCGGCCAGCGGCAGAAGATGAACTTCTGCCGGGGCTTCCTGACCGACCCCAAGATTTTGTTCCTCGACGAGCCGACCCTGGGCCTCGACGTGACGGCGGCGCGGGCGATTCGCGGCTTCATCAAGGAGTGGATGGCCGAGCGGCCGGAACGCACCCTACTTTTGACGACGCACTACATGGCCGAGGCCGACGAACTGTGCGACCGCCTCGCCATCATCGACCGCGGTAAGGTGCTGGCCTGCGACACCCCGGCCAACCTCAAGCGCCGCGTCCAGGAGTACCCGATGTTCGCGCTGAGCCTGACGCCGGGCCAACCGCTCGAATTGCGCGGCACGCCGGGGGTGCATACCGTCACGAACACCGAGACGCCGACGACCGTCGAGGTCAAGGTCGCGCTCGACCACGAGTCGGCGATCGGGGCCGTCGTCCAGGCGGTCGTGGCCAGCGGCGCGAAAATCCTGAACCTGACCAAGGTCGAGCCGACCCTCGAAGACGTCTTCCTCGAACTCGTCGGCCGCCGGCTGACGGAAGTGGCCGCGTGAGCGAAAAGGCGACCTCACCCCCCGGCCCCCTCTCCGAAACGGAGAGGGGGAGCAAGAGGGTTTCAGTCCACGACCCCAACCCACTCGCTCCCCTCTCCGCGTCGGAGAGGGGCCGGGGGTGAGGTCTCTTCCCACAACCCACTCGCTCCCCTCCCCGCGTCGGAGACGGGGCCGGGGGGTGAGGTCTCTGAAAGAAGCCCATGCCCGAGACGTTCCGTTTGTTCATCATGGCCATGCTGGCGCGGGCCTACCCGCGCATGATCTGGATGACCCGCAACCGCACCTGGCTATTGCAAGAAACATTGCTGCCCGTGCTGTCGGTGTCGGCCTTCGCCTACGCCTACAAGGCGATGAACGCCCCGCCGGAGTACGTCGGGTACGTCATCCTCGGCACGGCCATGACGACCTTCTGGCTGAACGTCCTGTGGAGCATGGGCGCGCACCTGTACTGGGAGCGCGACAGCGGCAACCTCGAACTTTACGTCATGGCCCCCGCCCCGATGATGGGCGTCCTCGCCGGCATGGCGCTGGGCGGCATGACGACGACCCTCGTCCGCGCGCTGACCATCGTCTTCACCGGGATGCTGCTCTTCCAGGTGCCGGTGCAGCCGTCGAGTTGGTGGCTCCTCCTGCTAGTCTTCTCGCTGACCATGACCGCGCTCTACGGCCTGGGCATGATGTTCGCGTCGGTCTTCCTGCTCTTCGGCCGCGAGGCCTGGCACACGGTCAACCTGCTGCAAGAGCCGGTCTACCTGTTCACCGGGATGAACTTCCCCGTCAAGGCCCTCGGCACGATGGTCCACTTCGCCCTGCCGGGGTTGGCCCTGTTCATTCCGCTGACGGCCGGCATGGACGCGATGCGGCAAGTCCTCTTCGGCCGCGACGGCTTCCTGCCGGTGACGACCGAACTCGTCATCCTGGCCGGGCTGTCCGTCGTATTCTTATCCCTGGCCGCGCGAACCCTGATGTGGATCGAGCGCAAGGCCCGCCGGGACGGTAAGCTGACGGTGAAGTGGCAATGACCCGCGCGAACCCCAAGGCTCACCCCGTGGCCGAACAACGCCTGCCGACCCCGACCGAACCCGGCCCGCTGCTGCCGTGGCTGTTGGCCGCGCTCAAGCCGATGAGCCGCACGAAGGTCAAGGAGTGGCTGGCCGACGGCCGCGTCCACGTCAACGGCAAGTCGGTCACGCGGCACGACCACGCCTTGACCCCCGGGGACCGCGTCGCCGTCGCCGCCGAAAGCCCCCGGCCCAAACCGCCGACGATGCTCGAACGCGCCGGCATCGCCGTCGCCTACGTCGACGCGGCCGTCACCGTCCTCGACAAGCCGGCCGGGCTGCTCAGCGTCGCCACCGAAGCCGAGAAACTCGACACGGCGTACTCGTGGCTGAGCGCCGACCGCGAGTCCCGCCGGCTCAGCCCGCCCGTCGTCGTCCACCGCCTCGACCGCGACACGTCCGGGCTGCTCATGTTCGCCCACTCCCTGGAGTTGCGCGAGACCCTGCAGGCCGACTGGGACCAACTCACGAAGCGCTACCAGGCCGTCGTCGAAGGCACGCCGCGCGACGCCGAAGGCTTGGTCGAAGACTACCTGCACGAGGGCCGCGACCTGAAAATGCGCCGCTGCGTGTCGAGCGAGCCGGGGGCGAAACTGGCCCGCACGAAGTACAAGGTCTTGAAGAGTGTCAACGGCGTGTCCTTGGTCGAAATCGAACTCTTGACGGGCCGCAAGCACCAGATCCGCGTCCACTTCGCGGCACTCGGCCACCCCGTCGTCGGCGACTCGATCTACGGCACCGGCTTCGACCCCGCCGGCCGCCTCGCCCTGCACGCCTGCGAATTACACTTCCCCCACCCCGTGACCGAAAAGCTCATCAGCCTCCGCTCGCC
>JAYTSV010000171.1:0-49995 GCA_043745465.1 Fimbriiglobus sp. | reverse complement strand
TGCGACCGCATTCGACACCGAATGCCGATATGCTTCGCAACCTGATACCCAGCAAGGGTTAGCGTCCGAAATCACTGCTATTACGCAGCGAGTCTATTCTCCGGTTGTGTTGCGAAGTCCATTTGCCTATTATCACCCCAATTGTCGCCAGTTGACGCGAAGACGCACCACTTTTTCGGGCCGCGTTCGACCCGTTGATCTCGGCACTCGTTTCATCGACTTCCGCAGGAAGCGGCCCAATTCTTAAGGAGTTTACGATGGCCCGGGTGACAGTTTTGCGCTTCTTCCGCACGGTGGCGACGGTCGCCCTGGCGCTCGCGGCCGGTGGCCCGGCTCGCGCCGAGTTGCTGACGGGCGACCCGTCCGCGGACGGCTGGACGGCCGGCCCGAACTCGCTCCAAAACGGCTTCTACATCCGCGGGGCCGGCAACTTCAGCTACGACATGTTCCGCACCGCGTACACCGTGACCGCCGGTAGCCCGCTGGCCGCGATGGCGAACCCGTGGGCCGCCGGGGATCGCGTGCTGGCGATGGGCGGGGTCATGGTGCCGACGACGGCCTCGGCCGCCGGTTGGCCCGCGATTACCGGGGCGACCGTCAACAGCAATCTGGCCGCGAACGTCCGCATCGTGTCGAAGTTCACCTCATCCGGGTCGGCCTGGTCGGCCAGCGGCACCGCCCCGGGCGCGGGCACCGGCTCGGGCAGCCACGCGAACGGCGACGGCGGCCTGGGCACGGTCCTGATTAGCACCAATGCGGGCCAGGTCACGACCGCCGGCGCGGGCATTTTGACCGTCCCGGTGAACGCCAACCAGTGGAGCGGCACCGCCGGCAGCAACGGGCCGCCGATCAGCACTCAAACGAGCCGCGTCATCTACGGGGTGGACGCGAGTGGCCGGCTGCGGAGTTGGGAGTTGCTCTTGAACACGACCCTATTGGCCAGTGCGAACACCGGCCTGCCGACGCCAACCGCCGCCGGCCGTTGGAACCAGGCGCTCCAGTCCGGTACCAGCAGCACGCTCGTCACGGACGGCCTCCTGCCCGCGGGCGAGACGGTCGTCCCGACGCCGGCCGCCGGCCTGCTCCTCGGCCTCGGCCTCGGCGCGGCCGGCCTCGGCCGTCGGTTCCGCACCCGGGGCTAACCGACCGTCGAGAATGGGCCGCGCTCATCCCTTGAAGCGGCGGAAGGTCGGCTTGCTGTCGGTACGGAAGCCCCAGTCGTTCTGGACGATCTGGCCCTTGACCAGGGCACTCGCCGAGGCGGTCATCTTCTCACCGATGACGATGCCGACGTGGCCGGTCGCGTCGGCGTAGTTGTGACCGACCTTACTATTCGCCACGCGGATAATCACGGGAATCATGTCGGCCATAACTCGCAACCTCGGCGGGATTCGGCGGACGGGCGAACTCTGACGGTATCCGCGCGGCCGCACAGGGGCAACGGTAAACTTCGGCTTGACCGTGGCGGCGGGATCGTCTACGGGGCGACCCGACTCGAAGCCATTGCACTCGGACCTGGGGGGGACGCCGTGCGACGACGCTGGCTCGCGGGGTTACCGCTGTTCGTGACGCTGGGCGGGGGCTGCCGGACGCCGGCGGTGTACGAGAGTGCGCCGCTGCCGCGCTTCCTGGACGAGGCCACGCCGCCCGTCCCGGCCGACACGGGGGTGCCCGAGCCGGCCGGCGTGCCGGTCGCCGACCGGCCGGCGGTGACGCTGCCGGAGGCGGTCCGCGAGTGCGTTTTGAACAACATGCGGTTGCGCGGCGGGGTGGAGCGCGTGAAGGTCGTGCAGGGGGACTACGTCACCGAGTCGCTCATCCCCAACTGCCAGATTTTCGCGGACGCCCAACTGCTCCCGGTCACCGGGGTGAGCTTCGACAACCAGGCCGGGCCGCCGCAGTACGACGTACTGCTGACGGTGCCCATCGACTGGTTCGTCTTCGGCAAGCGGGTCGCGGCGCAGGCGGCGGCGCGGCTGAACGTCGATGTCGCGCAGGCCGAGTTCGCCGACCAGATCCGCCGCGAGGTCGCCGGCACCGTCGATGCGTTTTACGACGCCCTCGAAGCCGACGTGGCGGTCCGGCTCGCCGAGTTGGACGTGGTCGCGTTGACGACGCTCGAACAGGCCGCGAAGGACAACGGCAAGGCCGGGGTCGAGGTCCGCCGGGTGCAACTGGCCGTGCTCGACTCGCGCCGCGAGGTGCGCAAGCGGCGGGCCGCGGCCGAGACGACCAAGGCCAAACTGCAAGCCCGCATCGGCCGGCCGCCGGACACGCCGGACTTCGTTGTCCGGGGCACGCTCGCCGTCCGCGCGACCGCCCCGGCGTTGACCGTGACGCAGGCCTGGGCGCTCGCCGAGCAGCACCGCCCCGACCTGGCGGCGGCGCGCCGGTCGATCGCCGCCGCCGACGCGGCGATCGTCCGCGAGCGCAAGCGCGGCCGGCCGCAACTGTCGATCACGACCGGGCCGGACTACCAGGACCAGCAGCGGATCACCGGGTTCCGCAACGCCTACTTGTGGACGGTCGCCGTGAACGGCACGCTGCCGACGACCGACCGCAACCAGGGCCGCGTGTTGTCCGCCGAGGCGACGGCCCGCGGCAATCGCGCCAACCTGGGGGCGGTGACCAACGACGCCCGCGCCGAAGTCGAGCAGGCCATCGCCGAGTACAACGAAGCTCTCAATGGCGTGACCGGCGAGGACATCGCGTCGTTGCGCACCGCGCTCGAGGTCCGCACCGAGACGCGGGCCGCCTACAAGCGGGGCGACAAAGACGTGCTCGACGCCCTCGACGCCGAGCGGGCCTACCGCGACCGGCTGCGGAACACCCTGGCCAACCTGACCGACTACTGGCAGGCGTTGAACCGCGTCAACGCTGCCGTCGGCCAGCGCGTCCTGGTCGCCGAAGAAGCCGCCCGCGACACGCTCCTCGACGACGCCCGCGCCCCGGTGAAGTGACCGGTCGGCGGTCGTTACGGGGCCGTTACTCACCGCGCCGGGGGGGCCGGTATACTCCACCGTCCGACCCCTCTTCGCCCGGTGCAGGTGCCGCATGGTCCGCTCCCTTCTCGCCGCCGTCTTGCTCGTCGCCGGGGCCGCTTCCGGGCGGGCCGAGCCGCCCACCCCGGCATCCGCGTTGGCGCGGATGCCGGTCAAAGAGGTGACCGTCTTCAAGGACGGCCACGCCTACGTCGTCCACCAGGGGGCGATGCCGACCGACGCCGCCGGGAACGTGCTGCTCGACCTGCTGCCGACGCCCGTCCTCGGCACCTTCTGGCCGTACAGCCTCGACAAGTCCGCGAAACTCGACGCCGTCACCGCCGGTCGCCGGCCCGTCGCCGTCGAGCGGACGGCGCTAACGCTGCGGGAGATGCTCGAAGCCAACGTCGGGGCCGAGGTCGTGATCGCCGAGGGGACCAAGCCGGCGTACCCGGCGACGATCGTCCGCTTCCTGGCCCGGTCGGCCGAGGAACTCGACGCGACCGAGCCGCCGACCGGAATCGACCGCTTGCCGGTCAAGGGCAACGTCGTGCTGTTGAAGACCGCCGACGGGACGCGGGCCGTGCCGGTCGAGCAGATCACCGACGTGAAGTTCGTCGGCAAGTACGCCACCAAAGTGACCGACGTGGAGGTCCGCAACCTCCTCACCCTCAAGCTCGACTGGGGCGGGCAGCCGCCGGCGAAGTCGGCCGAGGTCGGCATGGCCTACGTCCAGAAGGGCGTCCGCTGGATCCCGGGTTACCGGATCGAGCTGGGCGCGGACGGCCGGGCCGTCGTCAAGTTGCAGGCGACCCTCTTGAACGAACTGGCCGACTTGAAGGACGCGACCGTCAACCTCGTGGTCGGCGTGCCGTCGTTCTACTTCAAGGAGACCGCCGACCCCATCGCCCTGAGTCAGGCCGTCGCCCAGTTGTCGCCGTACTTCCAGACCAACGCCTCGACCCAGTACGCGATGAGCAACTCGATGATGACCCAGGTGGCCCGCGGCGGCGAGGTCCGCAACGCCCACGGCGGCGCGGCGACCCCGGTGGCCGATCTCGGCCCGGCCGTCGAGGGCGGCACGCAGAGCGAGGACCTGTTCGTCTACACCGTCAAGAACGTGACCCTGGCCCGCGGGCAGCGGATGGTCCTGCCGATCGCGGAGTACGCCCTGGCGTACAAGGACGTGTACACCCTCGACATCCCGGCCGCGCCGCCGGCCGAACTCCGCAACCCGTCGGCCGACGCGCAGGCGACCCAACTCGCCAAGCTCATGGCGGCCCCGAAGGTGATCCACAAGGTCCGGCTGACCAACGGCGCGACCCACCCGCTCACCACCGCCCCGGCCCTGGTCCTCAAGAACGGCCGGGTGATCGCCCAGGGGATGATGACGTACACGCCGAAGCACGGGAGCGTCGATGTGACGCTCACAGCGGCCGTCGATCTCCGCGTCAAGAAGGCGGACAAAGAGGTGAAGCGGACGCCGAACGGGACCGCGTTTGAAGGCCACCAGTTCGCCCGCGCCGACCTCACCGGGACGGTCTCCGTGACCAACGCCGGGGCCAAGCCGGTCGAGATCGAGGTGACCCGGCACGTCCTCGGGTCCGCCGACACGGTCGGCGACGGGGCGAAGGCCGAGCAGGTGAACGTCCTCGAAGACGACGCCGGCGACGCCCGCCCGGCCTGGTGGGGCTACTACTCGTGGCCGTCCTGGTGGGGGCACGTCAACGGCGTCGGCCGGATCACCTGGACGGTCAAGCTCGCCCCCGGCCAGACCGCCGACCAGACCTACGCCTGGCACTACTACTGGCGGTAAAGCGTTTCCTACCACGCCGACGCGAATAACCCGGCGAGCCAGGAGCGTCAGCGACTGGAGGGGCCTCGGTCTCCAGTCGCTGACGCTCCTGGCTCGCCGGTCGCCCGCAGCGGCAGCGCTTTCGCGGCGTGCGGGTCGGGGCCGCAGCCGTGGACTTGCTCGGCCTTCAACTCCGCGACCTCCAGCGACCCCACCCAGACGACCGCCCGGCCGGTCTTGTGCGCTTCGAGCATCAGCGTCACGCACTTCTCGACTGCGTAGCCGAACACCTTCTGCAGCACCGCCACCACGAACGCGAAGTTATTGTGGTCGTCGTTGTGCAACACCACCGCGTATGGCGGCTGCCGCTGCGTGCGCGTGTCGGTGTCCGCTTCCGTGTCGGGCAAGGTCGTGGTGGCCATGCCGCCATTGTAAGCCAGATTCGGCGGGAAATCTGCCCCGCGGCGGCGTCTTCGGGATAACCGTTGCCACGCGACGGCCCGCCTGTCACACTGACCCCAGGCTCACCGTCTCCCCCGTCGCCGAAGGTTCATCATGCCGCGTCTCATTCTGGTGGCGTTCGCCGCCGCCGTCGGGTCAACTTGGGCGGGTGCGCAAGTCCCGGCGCACCTGAGCCACGTCCCCCCGGACGCGGCCGTCTTCGTCCACGCCAACGTCGCCAAGCTCTGGGGGGGGCCGGTCGGCGAGCAGTTGCGGGTGGCCAAGTTCGCCGAGTTCGACCGCGTCGTCGCTGACTTCGAGGCCGTCACCGGGCTGACCCCCGCCGACGTGACCTCGGCGTCGGCCTACTGGCCCGACTTGCGTAAGCTCGTCCCCGACATCGAGCCGTTCGTCGTCACGCTGGAGTTGACGAAGCCGATCGACGCCGGCCGTCTCGTCGCCGCGGCGGCGGTCGCCTGCCGGGCCTCCGGCGACCGGACGACGTACCGGTTCGAGAAGGGACTGCTGACGCTGAAGTACGCGACGCTCGTGCGCGGCCGCGGCGATGAGACCATCAAGTTCCAGGAAGTCGCCCTCGACATGGGCGACGCGCTACACCCGCGGCTCTCGATCCACGTCCCGGCGGCGGCCGGCGTCGCGCCCAGGGCGGCCGGGCCGCAGACGCCGGCGCTCGTGGCCGCGGCGACGAAGGACTTGGTCGTCGGCGTCAACTCCGCCATGGTGCCGGCCAACGTCGGCGACATGAACGCCAGGTCGGACCCCGATCGGGCGCAGTTGATGCCGCTGTTCAAGGCCGACCAGTCCCTCGCCGTCGGGACGCTCACCGGCGACACGCTCGCCGTCGAGGCGCGCTTCCGCAGCGCCGATCCGGCCGTCACCCGCGATTGCGGGAAGTCCTTGGGGGCGCTGCAAACGCTGCTCACGTCGCTCCTCGACGCCGGCCTCAAGGGTCTCGGCAAGTCGAACGACGCCAAGGACAAGCCGCTGCTGGCGGTGCTCGCCAGTTTCAAGACTAGCATCGACGCGGCGGCCCTGCGCACCGACGGCACCGACGCCGTGGCGACGCTGGCTTTTCGCACGGACCTCCCGTTCGGCCTGGCACTGGGCGCGGTGGCCGGCAAGAAGTCACTCGACGCGCGGGACCGCTCCGTGACGCAAAACAACTTAAAGCAACTCGCCATCGCCCTGCACGCGCACCACGACGCCTACAACGCCTTCCCCGCGCCGGCGGTCGCCGACAAGAAGGGCAAGCCGCTGTTGAGTTGGCGCGTGGCGGTACTGCCGTTCATCGAACAAGGTGCCCTGTTCACCCGGTTCAAGATGGACGAGGCGTGGGACAGCGACCACAACAGGAAGGCGCTCCAGGACAACCGGATGCCGGCGGTGTTCGCGCTGCCGGGCGTGACGCTGCCGGGCGACAAGGAGACGTACTTCCGCGTCTTCGTCGGCAACGGCGCGGCCTTCGAGCCGCTGAAGCCGTTGAAGTTCAACGCGTTCACCGACGGCACGTCCAACACGATCTTGGTCGCCACCGCCGCCACGAGCGTGCCGTGGACGAAGCCCGACGAACTCGCCTTCGACCCCAAGGGCGACATGAAGAAACTCCTGCTCATGGACGGCGACGGTTGCAACGTCCTGTTCGCCGACGGCTCCGCCCGGTTCCTGAAAAAGACGCTCGACGAGGTGACGCTGAAGGCGCTCATCACCCGCGGCGGCGGCGAAGTCATCAACCTCGACTGACGCTCAGCAGCGGCGGGGCGGTGTAATTCGCCCGAAACGTCGCGTCGGCGGCCGGCGTCGAGATCGTGCGCGTGGCCGAAGTCACGCCGTCGGACCAGCTGGCAAAGGTGAGCGTCAGCCCGTTGACGGTGGTCGCCGCCGGAGCGGCGAGTTGCCGCTCGACGCCGGCGACGCCGGTGAACGTCGTCGGCCCGGCGACCGGTTGGCCGCCGACGGTGAGCGTCACCCCCGCCGGCCGGCTGGCGACCGTCACCCGCGCGGTCCGCGGGAGCAGGTCGCGCGTGGCGACGGCCCGATGGCCGGCCGAATCGGTGGCCGTCAGCGTCACGCGGTAAAACACGTCCGGCAGCGTGTACGGCGTCACCACGGGCACCGTGAACTCGACCGCCGTCACGCCCGCCGTCTCGGGCACGAGCGGCCGCGCCGGCGCGCCGCCGGTGAAGTAATCGACCCGCCAGGACAGCCGCGCCGCCGGCAGCGGACCGTCCTCGGCGTCGGCCGCGGACCCGGCGTAGCGGAACGACTCCCCGGCGGTGAAGAGCGCCCCGTCGGCCGGACCGGTGACGGCCGGCACCGGGGCGCGGTCGGTACTGACCGTCAGCGCCGCCGCCCGGCTCGTGGCACTGCCCGCGTCGTTGGAGACGACCGCGCGGAAGGTCGCGCCGGTGTCGGCCAGGCGGGGGTCCGCCAGGGTGTAACTCGGCCCGGTCGCGCCGGGAATGTCCGTCCCGTCGCGCTGCCACTGGTAGCGGAGCGGCGGCGACCCGCTGGCCGCGACGCGAAAAGTGACCGGCACGCCGGGGGCCGTCAACTGGTCGGCCGGGTCGGCGGCGATGCCCGGCGCGGCGGTCGCGCGGACGCGGTACACGGCCCCCGCCCCGGGGCCGCCGGAACCGCGGGCCGTGTACAACAGGTCGCCGCCGGCGGTCACGTCCAGATCGACCACCCCGCCGGTGGTCAGGCCGCTGGCGAAGTTGGTCACGAGACCCGTCGCGCCGTCGTAGCGGTTGACCCAGCCGTTGACGAAGTCGGCGAAGAAGTAGTCGCCGGCGTACTCGGCCGGGAAGGCCGCGGTCGTCGGGTTGTAGAACGCGCCGCCGGCGACGGCGAAGCCCTGCGTCGTAAGGTCAGGGCCGTGGGCGTAGGCGTGCAGCGGCCGCGTGAAGTTCGGGTGGGCCACCGGGTCGAAGTCGCCTTCGGTGGTCGGCCAGCCGTAGTTCCTGCCGGCCGCCAGGCGGTCCACTTCCTCCGTCCTGGACTGGCCCACGTCGTTGACGAAGACGGTGCCGGTGCCCGGCTGGACGGCCAAGGTGAACGGGTTGCGGAAGCCGACCGCGTAGACCGCCCGGTTGACGCCGCTGGTCGTCCCGGGCACGCCGTCGAACCGCGTCGGGTTGTCGGCGGGGATGGACCCGTCGCGGTTGTACCGGAGGATTTTGCCGAGCCGGGTGGCGAGCGACTGGGCCTGGGGCGGGTCGGCGTTCTCGCCGGTGCCGACGAACAAGGTGCCGTCGGCACCGAAGTGCAGCGCCCCGCCGTTGTGATTGGTCGCGCCGAGCGGGTCGAGGTCGGCCAGCACGACCTCCGTGGCCGGGTCGATGGTCGTCCCGCTCATCGTGAAGCGGCCGACGCGGTTGTTGAGCGGGTCGGCGCGGGTGTAGTAAACGTAGACGAACCCGTTGGCCGCGAAGTCGGGGTCGAGGGCGACACCGAGCAGGCCGCGCTCGCCGGCGGTGCTGAGCCGGGCCGACAGGTCGAGCGCCGGGGCCGCGGGCTTGGCCCCGCCCGCGACGACGAACAGCTTGCCCCCCTGTTCCGCGACGAACAGCCGGCCGTCGGGTGCCACCTCCAGGGCGGTCGGCGCGTCGAAGCCGGCGGCGACCACCGACTCGGTGAAGCCGGCGGACAGGACCGTCGGCGTGTCGCGGCCGGGGAGCGTTTCGAGGGCGAGGCGCGGCGTCATCGGGGTCGTCTCGGGGGGTGGCGGCCGGCCCAATTACGACGAGGCAAGCGGTCGATTGGTTGACGTGCCCCGGCCCGCCGCGGTATTGTGTGTCATGCGCCGTGCGGTCACACTCATCGAATTGCTGGTCGTCATCGCCATCATCGCGGTCCTGATCGGGCTGCTCTTGCCGGCGGTGCAGAAGGTGCGCAACGCGGCCGGTCGGGTCGCGGACCAGAACAACCTTAAGCAACTCGGCCTCGGGCTGAACAACTACGAGAGCGCCAACGGCCGGCTCTGCCCGCTCGTGACGACACTACCCAACGGCCGGCGGAAGTGGTGGTTCGGCGAGACGGGGCCGGCCGTCGCCGACCCGTTCGCAGCCTACGAGGCGGACGCCGCGGGCGGGTACTTGATGCCGTACCTGGAGAACAACAAGAGCGCCCTGCAGAACCCCGCGAAGTCGCCCGGGAAGGTGTTCCTGGCGTACACCGGGGCCAGCGGCGGGTACGGCTACAACCACGTTTACCTCGCGCCGCAGGGCCAGGGGGTGCGGATCGTGCAAGTCGCCTCGACCAGCCAGACGGTCGCCTTCGTCAACGCCGTCACCTGCTCCGTGCCGACGGGGTCCGCCCAGGCGGTGATGTTCGAGGCCGGGTTTTCCAACCCGCCGTCGAAGCGCGACCCCAGCGTTCACTTCCGGCTCTTCGGCAAGCTGGCCAACGTACTCTTCCTCGACGGCCACGTGGAAGCCCACACCGACCCGACGCGGAACCCGCCCGGCGGCCCCACCGCGATCCCGGCCGTGATCGCGCTCCGGGACGCCGAGAATATTTTCGACTTCGGCACGACCGACGAACTCTGGGACTTGAACTGACGTGCTCCGCCTCACCGAGTTGTCGAAAGTCTACCCCGGCGGGGTCGTCGGCCTGCATCCCACGTCACTGGAACTGGAAGCCGGCGGCCGACTCGTTTTGCTCGGGCCGTCGGGGTCGGGCAAATCGACGCTGCTGCGGCTGATCGCCGGGCTGGAGACGCCGACGACGGGTACGGTCCACTGGAAGGACGCGCGGCTCGACCGCCTGCCGCCGCACCGCCGGGGGGTCGCGTTCACCGCCCAACGGCCGACACTTTACCCGCAATTGACGGTCGCGGAGCAACTCCCGGCGTCCCCCCGGCGCGGCGAAGCGGTCGCGCTGTTGCGGCTCGAATCGCTGCTCGCGCGGCTGCCGGCGACGCTGTCCGGCGGCGAGAGACAGCGGGTCGTTTTGGCCAAGTTGTTGTGCCGAGACGCCCCCCTGTGGCTGCTCGACGAACCGTTCGGATCGCTCGACCCGGTGTTCCGGGCGGAATTCCGGCACGATCTGCACTTGCTTGCGGAACTCGCCGGGGCCACAATGATTATCGTTACGCACGACCCGACGGACGCACCGGCCCTGGGCCGCCGCGTCGGCGTGCTGGGCGGCGGGAAATTGCAGCGGTTCGGTACCCCCGAAGAACTGCACGCCCGGCCCGGCAACCGATTCACGGCGTTTTGCCTCGGCGCGATGAGTCTCGTGGATGGGGTGGTGCGCGGCGGCGAATTCTCGGAGCGGACCTTCCACTCCGGGTGCGGTCATTTGACGGTTCCCCTCCCTTTGAAAAGGGCGGGTGCCGGCGAGTGGCCTTCCAGTCTGACGCTCGGCCTCCGGCCAGAAGACCTTCGATCGGTGCCCCCCGGCACGACACCTGGCGCGAGCGAGGTGCTCTTAAGCGGGTGGCCTGTCGTCTTCACCGAACCGTTCGGCAGTGGGCGGCTCGTCACGGTGGCCCGGGGTCGCACCCGGCTGCGTGGGACGGGGTCGCCTGGTACGCCGCCCGGGATCGGCACCTCCACGGACTGGGTCTTCCCGATCGACCGGTGCGAGTGGTTTCCCACGCTATAATGTGGGTACGCCGGGGGGATTTGCCCCGAGACTTGGAGTGCTGTCATGGCCAAAGCGAAGACCGTCCCCGCGATCCCCGTCGAAGACAAAAAGCGGGCGCGCGCCAAGGACCTGCTCAAACTCGTGGACCTGATCCAGGAGGAGAAGAAGATCTCCCGGGAGGTCGTCTTCGGCGGCATTGAGGCCGCGATCAAGCTCGCCGCCGAACGCCACTTTATGGTCGAAGAGGGCGTTCACGTCCACATCGACCGCGCCACCGGCGACATTGTCGCCCGCCACGGCGAACTCGAAATCGAGCCCGAGACCCTCGGCCGCATCGCCGCCCAGTCCGCCAAGCAGGTGATGATCCAGAAGGTCCGCGAGGCCGAATCGGACACGGTTTACAACGAGTACAACACCAAAAAGGGCGAGTTGATCGTCGGCACCATCACCCGCATCGAGGCCGGGTCGGCGATCGTCTCCCTGGGAAAGTCCGAAGCCCTCCTGCCGCGCAGCGAGCAAATCCCCGGCGAGACGCACCACGTCGGCGAGCGGGTTAAGGCGGTCGTGTTCGAGGTCCGCAAGGCCGGCCAGCGGGTCAAAATCATCCTGTCCCGCGCCCACCCGGACTTCGTCCGCGAACTCTTCTTTGAAGAAATCCCCGAGGTCGATGACCGCACCATCGAGATCAAGGCACTCGCCCGCGAGGCCGGCTACCGGTCCAAGGTCGCCGTCGTCAGCATCGACTCGAAGGTCGATTGCGTCGGGGCGTGCGTCGGGGTGCGCGGCAGCCGCATCAAGAACATCATTGAGGAGTTGAACGGCGAGCGCATCGACATCGTCCGCTGGAACGAATCGCTGCAAATCCTCGTCCCGAACGCCCTGTCCCCGGCGGACATCTCGGACGTGTTCACCTACCCGCGGCTCGGCCGGGCCATCGTGCTGGTCAACGAGGATCAACTGTCGCTCGCCATCGGCCGGCGCGGCCAGAACGTCCGCCTGGGGTCGAAGCTGGTCGGCATGGACATCGAGATCATGACGCCGGACGAACTCGGCGAGGCCCTCGAACGGGCCGAGCGGTGGTTCCGCCAACTGCCGGGCGTGACCGAAGAACAGGTGCAAAAGATCGTGGAAGAGGGTTTCCTCTCGTACAATGAGTTGACCTACGTCGATGCCGAGGAACTGTTGAAGTTCATGCCGGACATGACGATGGAAGTCGCCACGGAAGTGATCGACTACGCCGAGGAGTACGCGGACCACATGGAACGCGCCTCCGAGGAGGAGCGGGCGGCGAACGCGAGTGCCGCGGCGCTGGCGATTGCCGAAGCCGAAGCGGTCGCCCACCAGGCGGAACTCGACGCCGCGGCCGCCGCGGAAACCGCCGCCCACGAGAAGGCGGCGGCCGACGCCGCGGAAGCGGCCGCGAACCCGCCCGCCGAAATCGTGTCCGAGACTACAGCCGAAACCCCTGCCGAGGAGACGACGACTCCCCACCCCGATCCAGCCGCGCCCGCCCCCGGAGACCCTGCCGTGCCGAACAGCCATCCCGAAGTGACGAGCGAAGCAAAAAGTGAAGGGCCGACGGCATGAACGCCGTAACGCCCCCCCTACCCAAACCCGTAATTGTCGTTAGAATCCACACAGCCAGTCTTCTCGTTCGACCCCGGGTCGGAAGGGGGGCCGTTGGCTAATGCCCCAAGGAGTCGAGTTTGTCGCAGACTAAAGAGCCGAAAGACCCCAAGGACGCTGGTAAAGAAGCCACTAAAGACGTTAAGGGTGGGAAGCCGCGCGTCTACAGCATGGCCAGCGAGTTGAACGTCGATACGAAGACGGTCCTCGAATACTGCAAAGACCTCGGTTACACGCAGATCACCAGTCAACTCAAGTCGCTCGAACCCGAGCAAGTGGACGCCCTGCGCGAGCGGCACAAGAACGGCCGCAAACCCGCCGCCAAGCCGGCCGCCGCTGCCGCCCCGAAGCCCGTCGTGCTGCCCAAGGTCGAAGCGAAGATGCCGACTCTGGCTCCGCCCAAGCCCAAGCCCGTCGCCAGCCCAGCCCCGGTTGAAGAGCCGGTCACTGTCGCCGAGCCGGAGCCGGTCGCCCGGGTGGAAGTCGCGGCCCCGGAAGCCGTCGTCGAAGTCACGCCCGAAGTCGTCGCGCCCAAGTCGTTGCCGAAGCTGCCGGCGAAGATGCCGAACCTCGGCAAGCCGCAGAACCTGAACCTCCCGAAGCCGAAGGTCGCCGCTGAAGCGCAGGTCGCGGCCGAAGCCCCCGAGCCAGTCGAAGTGTCGGTCGCGGCGGCAGTCCGCCCGGTCGTGGACGTGCCGGTCGAGGTCGCCCCGCCCGTCGAAGTCGCGCCGGTGCAAGACCCGATCGAAGCGCCCGCCGAGATCGCTCCGCCGGTCGCCGCCGTGGTGAAGCCGGACAGCTTCCAGCCGGCCGCGACGACCCGCCCGCCGACCGTGCTCCCGCCGTCGAACCCCGGGATGCGGACCCTCGCCCCGGTCGGCCGGCCGGCCGCGACCCAGGGCACCCCGCAGTTCTTACCGCCGCGGCCGCTGCCCGTCCCCCGGCCGCCGGTGACGGTCAACGCCCCGACGCCGCAACTCGCCCACGCGGGGGGGTCGCCGCCGCGGCCCGCCTCGACGACGCCGAACCCCGGCCCGGCCGCGCACGCCAGTGGCCGGACGCCGCCGAACCCCGGCCCGCCCCGCATCCCCGGGGCCGCCCCGCGCTTCGGCCCGCAAGGCTCGACCGCCCCGCAAGCCGCCCGCCCGGCGTTCGGGCCGCTCGGCGCACCCGGGTCCACCGGCCCGCGCCCGCCCCTCGGGGCCACGCCCCCCGGCGGGCCGAACGCGCCCAAGGCCCCGATGAAGCTGACCCTGGAGCAGATCCAACGGCTGCGCCAGTTGGAGCAGCAAAAGGGCCGCGTCAAGATTGAAGACGTTCACCGCCTGACGACGACGCCGGTCCCCGGGACCGAAGAGAACCGCCCCGGCGGCCCCAACGTCCCCGGCCGGCCGGGTGCCCCGATGATGCCCGGCCGCGACCAGCCTGGCGAAGGCAACAGCGACCCGCGCCGGCCCGGCGCGCCGGGTGCCCCCGGACCGGGCGGGGCGGCCGGCCGCGACCAGCGGCAGAAGCAGCGCCAGGAGCGCGGCCGCGACGTGCGGGCCGGCAGCTTCCGTAACTCCGTCGTCATCGGCAAGGGCGGCTCGGTCGATATGATCGAGAACGCGCGGCACCGCAAGAAGCACCGCGGCCACTCGCACGTCAAGGTCGGCCCGACGGTCCTCGGCGGCAAGATCGAGATCGACGTGCCGGTCACCGTCCGCAACCTCTCGACCACCATCGGCATGAAGGTCGGCGAGCTGATCCTCAAGCTCAAGAACGCCACGAACGCCCTGTACACGATGAACTCGAACGTCGCCTTCGACGTGGCCGAGATGGTCGCCATCGACAAGGGCATCGAACTCGTCGCCAAGACGAGTGAAACGGCCGAGGACGAAGTCCTCCGCAAGCTCCGCGAGACGGCCCAGGCGTCCGACTCCGCGAACACCACCCTGCGGCCCCCGGTCGTCACGATCATGGGCCACGTGGACCACGGCAAGACCTCCTTGCTCGACGCCATCCGGGCCACCTACGGCCTCGAATCCGACGTGGTGTCCACCGAGACCGGCGGCATCACCCAGGTGCTGCGGGCCTGGCGGGTCGAGAAGGACGGCAAGAGCACGACCTTCCTCGACACCCCCGGCCACGAGGCGTTCACCAAGATGCGCGCCCGGGGGGCGAACGTCACGGACATCGCCGTCATCGTCGTCAGCGCCGTGGACGGCATCATGCCGCAGACGCAAGAGGCCGTCGCGCACGCCAAGGCCGCCGACGTGGACATCATCGTCGCCATCAACAAGTGCGACCTGCCCGGTGCCCAGCCCGACAAGGTTAAGGCCCGCCTGTTCGACATGGAACTCGTCCCCGAAGACCTCGGCGGCGACGTGCCGGTCATCTACACCTCGGCCGTCACGGGCCAGGGCATCGGCGAACTGCTCGACTCGATCGCGCTGCTGGCCGAAGTCGCCGAACTCAAGGCCGACCCGACCCTGGCCGGGTCGGGCACCTGCCTCGAAGCGTACATGGAAGAGGACCGCGGCGTGGTCGCCACGTTCCTCGTCCAGAACGGCACCGTCCGCAAGGGCGACACGGTGTTGTGCGGCTCGACCTACGGCCGCGTCCGGGCGATCTACGACGACCTGGCCCAGCCGATCAAGGAGGCCGGGCCGAGTACGCCGATCAAGATCATCGGCCTGAACGCCGTGCCGGACGCGGACGACCCCTTCTACGTCGTCGCCGACCTCGCCACCGCCCGCGAGATCGCCGGCAACCGCCAGGACACGCGGCAGGAGTTCGACCGCAACAAGTTCACCCCGGTCAGCCTCGATTCGCTCAAGGAGCTGTCGGGCAAGGCCAAGGTGTCGGAGTTGAAGATCATCCTGAAGGCCGAGGCCCGCGGCTCGGTCGAGGCGATCCGCAAGGAACTCGAAAAGCTCGTCCACGACGAGGTCCGCGTCCGGGTGCTGCACGCCGGCATCGGGGCGATCAACGAGTCCGACGTGACGTTGGCCCTCACGTCGCCCCTGGACACGATCATCGTCGGCTTCAACGTCACCTCGGACGACCCGGCCATGCGGCTGGCCGAGAACCGCGACATCAAGGTGCAAGAGTACCAGATCATCTACAACCTCGTGGACGACGTGAAGGCGGCGCTCGAAGGCCGGCTCAAGCCGATCGAGGAGGTCGTTCACCTGGGCCGCGCCATCGTGCGGAACACCTTCAAGATCACGAAGACGGGCACCATCGCCGGCTGCTACGTCACCTCGGGCACAGTCGAGCGGTCGGCCCGCGTGCGGGTCATCCGCGACGGGGTCGTGCTGTACCCGCAGAACGAGAAGGTCGCCACCCTCGACTCGTTGAAGCGGTTCAAGGACGACGCCAAGGAGGTCCGCGAGGGCTTCGAGTGCGGCCTCCGCATCGCCGGCTTCGACGACGTGAAGGTCGGCGACGTGATCGAAGCGTTCAAGATCGAGATCAAACTGCGGACTTTGTAGGATCGGGTGTCGGGTGTCGGGTTTGGGGTGTCGCAGACCAAGATCGGGTTACGGGTGTCGCAGTTAAGCCGCCGGGCTTGCTTGCGATCACCCCCCCCCGCTTGACTTCTGCGACAGTCCAAACCCCACGACCGATCCCCTGTTCACGCCTGTCTGCGACACCCCAAACCCGATACCCGATCCCCTGTTCGACGCCGTTCTGCGACACCCCAAACCCGATACCCGACACCCGATCTTATGAAGACCCACCGATTAGCCCGCGTTTCCGAAGTGATTCGGGAGGTCGCGGCCGAGACGATCCTGTTCCAGATCCGCGACCCGCGGGTCAAGCACACCACCGTCACCCGCGTCGAAACCGCGGGCGACTTGCAGCACGCCAAGGTGTACGTCTCGATCATGGGGTCGGAGGCGCAGCAGGCCAAGGGCGTCGTCGCGCTCCAGAACGCGGCCGGGTTCATCCAGTCGAAGCTGGCCAAGCGGCTGGCCACTCGCTTCCTGCCCACCTTGAGCTTCCACCTCGACGAGGGGATCAAGAAGAGCATCGAAGTCGCCCGCATTCTGATGGAAGAGAAGCGGCGGAGCGGGGAACTGCCGCCTCTGCCGGACGGGGTCGCCGACGACGGCACCGGCCTGACCCCGCGCGACCGGTACGTCCCGGCCGAGGACGCCGACTTTGACGACGAGGATGACGACGACGAGGAAGTCGAGATCGCGGACGGCAGTCCGGCCGCCGCAATTGACGAACCGGGTCCGCGCGATAGTGATGAACAGACCGGGACGACTGGGACCGCGACCCCGAAGTCTTGACCCACTCCCGAGAGCGACCCGCATGGCGGCCCCGACGAACAAGCAACAGTTGCTCGACAAAACCCTGACGCTTCTTAAGAAGAAGTTCCACCCGCCGGCCGAGCCAGACAAGCGGCCGGTCCTGGAGGAAGTCGTCTTTGCGATGTGCCGCGAGAGCCTGCCCACGGCCACCGCCGACGCCGCCTTCGCCCGCCTCCGCCGGGCGTTCGTCGATTGGAACGAAATCCGCGTCAGCAGCGTCCCCGAAGTGGCCGAGGTGCTGGGCGACACTCCCGACGCCGGCGACCGGGCCAAGCGGATTGTGGAGTTTCTGCAAGAGCACTTCGAGCGGACCTACTCGTTCGAGCTGGACGACCTCGAAAAGAAGGGCGTTAAGCAGGCGGCCAAGCAACTCGCCCGGTACAAAGACAAGGGCGTGACCGACTTCACAGTCGCCTGGGTGACCCAGCGCGCCCTCGGCGGCCACGCCGTCCCCCTGGACGAGCCGTCGATCCGCGTCCTCCGCCGCCTGCACGTCATTGAGGGCGACATCGACGACCTGGAATCGACCCGGGCGAGCCTCGAACACCACGTCAGCAAGTCCAACGGCTACGACTTCACAGAGGTTCTGATCGACCTCGGCACGACGATCTGCGTCGAAATCCCGCTGTGCCGCGATTGCCCGCTGTACCGCGACTGCCCGACGGGGATCGAGAACCTCGCCCGCCAAGGCAAGAAGCCGACCACGGCCGTCGCCGAAGACAAGCCGAAGAAGAAGTAGCCGGCTCCCGCCCCCAGGAGTTGCCCGATGTCCCGCCGCCGAATCTGGTTCGCCACGCTGATGCTCGCGCTAGTCGTCGCGTCCGGCTCTCTGATCGCCGTCGTCCGCGCCCGCCCCACCGGGGTCGCGGATCACGCTCGCCGCCGTGTCCAGCATCCAGTCCGGCATGACCCACGCCGAGGTCGAATCGCTGTTGGGCTGCCCGCCCGGGGACTACGACCCGAAGCATTTCTCCTTCATCCAGGTTCATGTCGCCAGGCCGCACGGCGTCAACCACCAATGGAACGGTCGGGAAGTTAGGGTCATGGTCCAGTTCGACGGCCCCGGGTCCGATGGGAAAGTCGTAACGAAGAGCTTCTTAGACTTTGCCGCGAGAAACGCAGCCGACGGCCTTCGGGCACGGCTACTCCGATTCCTGCGACTTTAGCCCGCCCGGCACATTCTTCCCACGCTCCCGCCTGTCGGTTCCCCGCCGCGTCGGTAAGCCCGGGGCCAAGCGCCTGACGAGTGACGCTTCCGGTGCTGCGCCTATGGCAACTCCCAGGGAGCCGAGAGGGTCAGCGACTTGTCGGCATTGCACGACCGGCGGGCCGATTGCCGCCGGTCGCGCTGGGCGTGACGGGTTAGTTGCGGAACGCGGTGTGGCAGGCGTTGCAATTGGCGTCGAGGCTGCGGAAACCGGCGGCGATCTTCCCCTTGTCGGCCTTGTCGGCCTTGGCCGATTCCTTGGCGATGTCCGCGGCCAGGGTCGTCATCTCTTTGCTCCACGCGTCCCACTGCTTTTTCTTCGCGGCGTCGATGCCCTCGGGCGGCAGAACCAGGGTATATTCACCGATCAGGGCGACGCGGCCGGCGATCACGGCGGTGGCCTGCGGGTCGGTCACTTTCTTCGACTGCGCCTTCACGTCGGCTTCGAGGTTCAGCCCGCCGACGGTCCCCTTGCGGAAGCTCGACATCAATTCGTCGAGGTCGAACTTGTGCATCGTCCCCAGCGTCACCGGCTTGGCGTCGGCGGCCGGCTTGGCGTCGCTCAGCGAAGCGGCGGCGGTCTTGGCGGCGGCGAAGTCCTTCTTGGCCACGGCCCCGGCGACGGCGAGCGCCGCATCCCGGAGGCCGGCCATCTTCGCCGCGTCCTTCCCGTTCATCTGGTTCTGGGCGTTCAAGGCGATGAGCATGGCCACCGCCTTCAACGTCGGCACTTCGCGCTTTTGCGGCTCCTTCGACAGACCCTTTTGCAGGAAGGCGATGTCGGCCGCGAGGGTGCCGTTGCCCTCGGGTAGCGGGTTGGCGGCTTCGCCAGTCAGGGTCCAGGTGGCGAGGCCCGCGAACGCGGCGACCCCAACAATTCGACGGATCCACGAATTACGCACGGCCACAGCTCCTGACGCGGGAAAGGGGGTCACGCCGGTATTATCGCACGCGCCCGGCCGGCGGTAAGCCCCCGGCGTCGGGTTTCCCTGCGAGGTTTCGCCCGGGGCGGGCGGGGAAACCGGCCGGCCGCTTGCCCCGCCCGCGGACCCGTTCTACCGTTGTCGGCTCCTCCGCTGACGCCAGGCTTCGCACGCCCCATGAACAGTCTGCCCGCCCTCACGACCGTCCGGCAAACGTCGGCGTCACCCCAGAGTGCCACCGTCCGGCCCGCGGTCGCACCGGTGACTCCCGGCCCGGTCGCCGAGCGGGTGTCGGTCGTCGAAGTCCCCGGGCTGCCGCCGGCCGGCCGACGGTTCCTGGGCGAACTCGTCCACGCCGGCGTGTTGAGCGCGGACGCGCTCCCGGATTTCTTCGCGCGAGTCGGGTCGCGGCTCGGCCAGTTCACCACCCGCGAGCGGACCGCGGACGCCCTCGTCGGCTTCCACGCCTTGACCCGGTACCTCGCCACCCGCGCGATCGCCGGGCAGTACCACGGGCTGGTCTTCGGCAGCTACCGCGTCCTCGACCGGCTGGGTAGCGGCACCGTCGGAGTCGTCTTCCGCGGCGAGCACACGACCCTCCGCCGGCCGGTGGCGATCAAGGCCGTCAACCTCGTCCCCGAGTTGGACCCAGTGGTCGTCGCCCGGTTCTTCCGCGAGGTCCGGGTTCTGAGCAAGATCGACCACCCGAACGTCGTCGCCGTCCACGACGCCGGCCGCCTCCCCGAAGCCGAGGGCCTGCCGGGCATGGCCTACTTCGTCATGGACCTAGTGCCCGGCGGCGACCTCGAGAACCGCGTCTACGAGCACGGCACCGCGGCGGTCGGCGTCGCGGCCGAGTGGGGCCGGCAGGCGGCCCGGGCACTGGCCGCGTGCCACGCCGGTGGGCTCGTCCACCGCGACGTGAAGCCGTCGAACCTGCTCCTGACGGCGACCGGCGGCGTCAAACTGATCGACTTCGGGCTGGCCCGCGAGTTCGCCTCGACGCTGACCGGGCCGGGGACGCTGTTGGGCAGCCTCGAATTCCTGGCCCCCGAGCAACTCCAGGACGCGCCGACGGCGGGCGAACCGGCGGACGTGTACGGGCTGGGGGCGACCCTCTTTTGGGTGCTGACCGGGCAGTTGCCGTACCCCCAACAGACCCGGGCGTCGGACGTCATCGCGGCCATCCAGGCCGGCCCGCCGCGCCGCCTCCGCGAGTTACGCCCGGACCTGCCCCTGCCCCTGGACGCCCTGGTCACCCGGATGCTTGCGCGGCACCCCGGTGGCCGGCCGACGGCGACCCAGGTGGCCGCCGAGTTGGGCCCGTTCACCGCCGACCCCGCGGCCGGCCCCGCGGACGCCGTGCGCCACCTCGAAAGTACGGCCCGCGCGACCAGCGTTCAGTTGGACCAGGCCCGGCAAGCCGTCGTCGCCGCGCTCGCCGAAGCCGCCGCCGCCCGCCCGGGCGAGTCGAAGGCGCACCAGGCCCGCATCGCCGGGACGACGCGGTCGGTGGTCACCCGGTTGGCCGCCGCGACCGAGTGGGCGTCGTTCACCGACCCGCGGGCGGTCGCCGAACTGGGCCGCGCCGCAATGTTGCACGACCTCGGCCTCGTCGCCACACCGGACGACGCGATCGACGCCACCGGCCAGCGCTCCCCGTCGGACAAGTACGCCTACGAGCAGCACCCCCTTCAAGGC
Organism: Fimbriiglobus sp.; assembly: GCA_043745465.1. Lineage (GTDB taxonomy): Bacteria > Planctomycetota > Planctomycetia > Gemmatales > Gemmataceae > Fimbriiglobus. The sequence continues at coordinate 29,407 of JAYTSV010000171.1, read as the reverse complement.
GAAGCGGTGCTGACCGCGCTCGGCCAACTCCACGGCGACGCCCTGCCCTTCCTACGGGTCGCCCGGGCGGCCGTCCGGCACCACCACGAGCGGTTCGACGGCACCGGCTTCCCCGACGGCTTGGCCGGCAAGCACATCCCCGCCCCGGCGCGGGTCGTGGCCGTGGCCGTGGCCTACGAAGAGTACCGCCGCACGCACACGCCGTTCGACGCCGCCGTCATGGTCCGGGCCGGCGCGAAGCTCGCCTTCGACCCCGCGGTCGTCGAGGCGTTCGTGGCCGCGCTGCCCGAGATCGAGCAACACTATCAGGAACTCGCCGACCCCGATCTCTGCGGTTACGACGTGGCCGTGGAACCGCCCGCAAATTGACCGCACGCATTCCGCGATTCCGCTCCGAGCAACTTCTTGACAGCCGCCCCCGCCGACGGTATCCCCGTCGCCGGGGCGGTTCGTTGGGTTCTCGGGGGGCATCCCATGCGGCAGTTATTGTTCGCGCTTTCGGCCGTAGCGGCGGGGCAAGGTGTCGGGTTCGCGCAAGTCGGGATGCCCGGGCAAACGGTCGGCACGACGGTCGCCCGGCCGATTCTCAAGCCGGTCGGCACCCGCCTCCCGGCCGCGGCCCCGCAGGCCGGCACGCCGATCACCGGCCTGGCCACGCAAACCCCCGGCCTCGTCGGCCCCGGGGCACCTGGGGCGGGCCAGCAACCGCAGGGCACGCCGCTCGACCTGAAGAACGTGGTCGCGCCGTACCCGAACATGCCCAAGGAATCGACGTATTGGGAGAAGCTCGAACAGCGTTGGTTCGCCCTGTTCCAGTCCGACGCCCCGGCCGTGCGGCCGAACTACACGCCCGGCATCGCCCGCCGTAACAAAGAGCGGCACGACAAGGAAGACGCCCTGCGCCGCCGGGATTAGTACTTGGCAGCGAGGACCGTCGCCGGGGAACAGCCGGCGTCGGCGAGGAACTGGCGGAACTCGGTGTCGATGTGCTCATCACACCGGCGGACGAGAAATTCGACATCCTGAATGACCTTCGCGACTTGGGCGGCTGCCTTCATCGGTTGCGGTCGGGTGCGGGGGCGGTCGCAGTTGTGGATGCAGTCGTGGCGGCGTTGAAATAGCTCACGAAAGTGGTTCTCGAAGTGTCGCCTCGCCGCCCTCCTCGCGGCGTCCTGATCTTTCGGGCTCAACAACAAATAGGACGACGAAACAACTCCGAAGAGTCGGGGCTTTGCATCGGGGTGGGTGATCCACTCGTGGATTACGTCACCGAAGAGCCGACGTTTGTCTCGGAAAAACTTGTTGAACAAGTCTTGGACGGCACTCAGACTCAGAACGCTTTCCTTCTCCATCATCTCCCGCGCCGCCATCCGCCACCGCCAATTCGGGTTGTCGTACTTCTCAAGGATGGCGCGGATCGGCAACTTGATCGAGGAGACGAACGCAGGCAGGGTCATGCTTTGCTGCCGGCTTTTGGAACTGACGCTCGCCGCGACGACATCGCTGTAGGCGTCGCAGAAGTAAGCGTCGAGTGCGCCGACCGCGAACATCCAAGCGCTGCGGAACAAGTCGGAGCGAAGCGATTGCTCCGCGGCCGTCGCTCGTGACAACTTCTCGGCGTGCGTCAGAATCGCGTAGGCCCGCGCGATGTCTTCGGCGAAGTGTCGCAGGGCGGTGGCGGGCACGAGGGACTCCGGGCGTAGCGGTGGCGAGTCGGAGTCTTAGTAGTCGGCGTAGCGGGGGTCCTGGACCTCGTACCGAAGGGTTTCGGTTTCCTCGTCGAAGTACTCGACTCGGGAGTCCCGGTAGAACAGGTTCCACAAGTCGATGACCAGCTCGAACTCGGCCTCAGTCCGGATATACCGGGCGAGTTCGGACGCCTTAAGGCCGCCGGGAGGGGGGGGGTCGGTCGGGAAGAGTTCCTCGAAGATCATGGGCAACTGGTCGGGCGATGCCTTCTCGGTGAACGCCGCGACCCGCTCAGTCGCTTCTACTTTTCCGATGGACTGCATGACGCGACACTCCGGGGCCGGGGGCTTCGTCGTGCCATTATACCGCACGGCTACGCCGTGGCGTACTCGCTGTCGGCGAACTTGAGCGCCTGCGTCACGAGGTTATCGAAGATTTGCCGGTCGAGGGCGGACGCCGAGTCGCACTCGGGGTGCCACTGGGTACCGATGCAGAACCACGACTCGTCGGTCGTTTCGATCGCCTCGATGATGCCGTCCGGGGCCTTCGCCCCGACGCGGAGCCGCTTGCCGACCTTGTTGATGGCCTGGTGGTGCGAACTGTTCACGCGGAGCTCGAGCGCCCCGAAAATCTCTTCCAGGGTCGAGCCGTCCTCGACCTCGACGATGTGCCGGTGGACCCCGCCGGCCTGGTCGTAGTGCGGCATGGCGCGGGGGTTGTCTATCGGCAGGTGCTGGAACAGCGTCCCGCCGAAGTAGACGTTGAGGAGTTGCATCCCCGAGCCGACGGCCAGGAGCGGCAGCTTGCGCTCGATGACCTTTTCGAGCAGGAAGCGGTCGCTCTCCTCGCGCCGCGCGGCCATCGGCTGGACGGCGTTCGTGACCGGCTGGCCGTAGCCGCGGGGGTCGAGGTCCATGCCGCCGACCATCACGATGCCGCCGAGCATGTCCAACAGGGTTTCGAGTTCGGCGTAGTTCTCCTTGCGCAGCGGCGGCAGCAGGATTGGCAGGCCGCCGGCGTTCAGGATCGAGTCGAAGTACCCGGTGTTGACGCGGGCGAACGGGCCGCCGAGTTTCGGGCTGTAGTAATCGCAGTTGATGCCGATGAGCGGGCGCGACGGGGTGGCGGTGCGGGCCATGCGGAGAATCCTTCCGTGGACGGTCGATGGGGTGGGCGTCATGCCCGCGGCCCCGGGTGGCGACCCGGGCGAGAAGTGAAGTTTACGAGTTCGGCCCCCGGCGAATCAACCCGACTTTGCCGCCGGGCGGGAAAGTTCTTTCCGGGCGGTGACCGCGATCCGCTGTCATGCCGCGTCGAGAAGTTTGCGCAACGTCGCCAGGTGCTTCGGCACGGCGAGCTTCGCGTCGGGCTTGGCTTCGTACTCCAGGACGACTGCGCCGTGGTAGTTTGCCGCGCGGAGGATGCCGACGAATTTGGCGAGGTCGGCGTCCTCGGCCGGCCGGCCGGCGGGAAAGACTTCGGTTTTCACCTGCACCACGACACCGTAAGGGGCGATTGCGGCCACGTCGGCGTAGGGGTCGAGCGTCTTGAAGTTGCCCGTATCGACGTTCACGCCCAACGCCTTCGACCGCACCGGCTTGACCAGCGCGAGGAGTTGGGCGGGGGTCGCGGTGATGCCACCGTGGTTCTCCAGGGCGAGCAGGACGCCGCGCTTCTCGGCGTGGGCGCAGCACTCCTCCAAAGACGCGACGACCCGCCGCTGCGTGGCTTCGAGGGTATCGCCTTTGGGCAAGTTGCCGGCGAACACGCGCACCGTCGCCGCGCCCAGGTCGGCGGCCCGATCGGTCCAGGCTTTGACGTGGGCGATCTCGCCGCGCAATTTGGCGGGGTCGGCCGGGCAGAAGTCGTTCCGCAGCGGCACCCCCGACACGGCCAGTTTCTTGCCGGCGGCATGGTCGCGCAGTTTCTTCAAGTACGCCGGCGTCGTCTCGGCGAAGTAGTACGAGGTCAACTCGACCGCGTCGAGCGGCAGGGTCGCGGCCAGATCGAGGAAGTCGAAGAGGGTCATCGACGGCTTGGCGAGGTCGAGCGCCTGGCGGAAGCTGTACGCCGCGAGACTCAGCGTCATCGCCTTGTTACCCGGCACCCCGGTCGGCCGGACGATCGGATCGATGCCCCGGGCGACGGCGGACGCGCCGGCCAGTGCGGCGGCGGCCAAAAACTCACGGCGTGTACTCATGACGGCTCCGTGGATGGGAATGCGTGGCCCGAGTTCGTACACGCGGCCTGCGCTCGGAGGCGTTCGACCAAGTGGTCGGCCGTATCGAACGCGACGACGACGGCCCAGTCGCCCCGCACCGTAGCGTCGATCTCGCTCAGGAAGTCTCGGTTATTCCGGGCCTTAACCTGGTGTAGACTCTGCGTGGCCATAGACCTTGATCGCGCCTTCCGGGTTGAAGTGGCTGAGCAAGTATTCGTCCGGCCCGTTCGGGAGGTGCATGACGCCGACCCGCCACCCGCGATCGGCCAAGGCCAACTCCAGGGCGGCGATTTCGTCGCCCAACGCGAAGTCGTACCGGTCCGAAACGCCGATCGCGTAAACTGCCAGGTGGCCGGTCGGCGGCGGGACGAAACACGCTTCGACCCGGGACGAGTGAGTCTCGCACCACGCGCGGAGTGGGGCCAGGAACTCTTGCTTAAACGTGCGGATGGCCTGGTCGGCGTTGAGGTGGTTGCGGCACGCTTTCACGGCTTCTTGAGCGCTGATGACGAAGCGGTCTTCGTCCTCCGGCTCGACGGTGACTTGACCCGAAGTCCGGTTGAGCACGATGACGGAGTGATTGGCGGTAATCATGTGCACATCCTACCAGCGTCGGCCCGGGGAAAGTGGAAGAACGCTAAAATCCTGGGGTCCAGTTCGGCATCACGCCGCGTACCGGTTCAAGGTCGGCTGGCCGGCGAGGTGGGCGTAGGCCCGGCGGATCTGCTCGTGGGCGTCGCGGATCAAGTACCGCGAGTCGCGGCCGTGGGCCTTGATGCCGACGAAGTAGTACCCGGGTTCGCCGCTCTCGATGGTGCCGCCGGCCGGCTCGGCGACGCGGAGTTCGCTGCACAGGCTCACGTCCGGGCGGTAGCCGACGGCCGAGATCACCCGCTCGACCTCCCACGCCATCGGCTTGCCGGCGACCTTGGCCGCGAGGCGGAAGCCTTTATCCAGCCCGAGGCTGACGCACTCCTCGACGACGCACTGGGCGTGGTATTCGAGGTTGCCGTCGCACCGGGCGGCGAGGTGGTTGGCCCGCGCCGCGAGCCGGTCGCGTTCCTTCAAGGCGTCGTTGGCGAACCGGGGCAGCGGGCTGGTCTTCGGGCCGTGCGTCAGCCAGACGACCCACGTCGCCTGGTGCTCGTCGGCCAGCGCCGCCAGGTCGCAGACGACGGTCGCGGCGGAGTACCCGGCCCCGACGACGGCCACCGTTTTGCCGGCATAGTGGGCCTTCTTCGCGCCCGCCACGTCCTCGACCCCGTAGGCGAACTGCGGCCTCGCGGCGATCTCGCCGGCCGCGGGGATGCCGCCGTCGCCCAGCCAGTTGGGCCGGCCCAGGACGCCGGTGCAGTCGAGGACCGCGTCGGCCGACTCGAACCGCTCGACCCCCTTGCCGTCGCGGACGAGCAGCTTGAACGGCGGCAACGGCTTACCCGGGTCGGGCCGCGGGTCGGTCTTCCGCCACCCCGCCCGGCCGACGGCCACGACCCGCGAGTCGGGCACGACGAACGGTTTCAACGCGGCCGTGTTGGCCAGCGGGGTCAGGTACGCGGCCTTGTACTCGGTGCCGGTGAGCACCGTCGCGTCCGCCGGGAACTCGTGCATCGGGGCTTCACGCAGGATCGCCTGCCGGCCGAGCGGGCTGACGTTCGTGCCGAACGGCGTGAACATGCGGACGAACCCCCAGCGCTCGACGTGCGCCCCGGGCAAGCCCTGCTCGTAGACGGCGACCGGCCAGCCGAGCGCCCGCCCGTAGACCGCCGCCTCCAGCCCCGCCGGCCCGGCCCCCAGAATCGCTACGCGCGGCGGACTCGGCTTGGTCATCGGTCCAGTCCCCCAGGTCGAGAACGCGGCTCGCCGGACCGCCCGCGCTTCCGCACAATACCCCCTCCCCCACTCGCTGAGGAGTCGCCGTGCCGCACCCGCTGGACGCCCAGGAATCCGCTCAGAAGCTCAGCGTGCTGCGGACGGTCAGCCTCGGCGTGATGGCCGTCATCGTCGTCGTGTCGGTCGGCTTCGCCCTCGTCGTCTTCTACGCCCTGGACGGCGTGCCGCTGGCCGGCAACCGCTTCACCGTCGAGGGCGTCTCGGTCCTCGCCGTCGCCGGGGTCGCCGCAACGCCGGTGGTCCTGCTTATCGCCTTCCTCGCCGGCCGGTCGAAGCGGGCCGCGCTCGTCGAGCGGATGAACCTCGACCACCCGGAAGTCGTCGGGCCGGAGGCCGACGCCGAACGGCTGTTGAACGCCTTCGCCGGCGGGCAGTTCACCGAGTCGGCGGTCGCCTTCGGGTCCGCCCTCTTCTTGGCCGTCCTCTTCCACGTCATCTCGTCGCCGCTGTTGCTGGCGTGCATCGGGGCGATCGTGCTGTTCCTTGCCGCGCGGTTCCCGTTCGCCCGCCGCGTCCGGGGCTGGTTCGACGCCGAACTCACGGCTTTGCAGGCGCGGCGGCGGGCTTCGGGAACTCCACCGCGTTGACCAGCGACAGGTCCCGTGTGCCGACCTTGGCGACCTTGTCCGCCCGGGCCAGCACCGTCACCGCGACCTGCTCGCCGCGGGCACCCGCCAGGTGGTAAAAGGTCTGCTGCACGGCGACCCCGTCCTGCTTGCCCTGGGCGGTCAGGCGGTACAAGCGGCTGCCGGCGTCGGTCGGGACGACCCCGTCCTCGGTGATCGCCTCCGGCACCCACCCCGGCACCGCGGCGATCAGCTTCTTGAACTCGTCGATCGGCAGCGCCGCCCCGGCGTCGAGCTTCTTCATGGCCGTCAGCGTGGCCTGGGCCGTGAACTCGCCCCGGTCGAGCAGCCGCAGCACGAGGTGGTCCTTCGTCCGGCCGACGACGTGCCAGTCGCGCGGGTAGACGAACTGGAACCGGCCCTCGGGGTCGGCGTACCGGAGCATCGTCATCAGGCCCGTCGTCTTGCCGTCGGCGGGGATTTTGGCCCGGGCCGCGATGTCGAGCACCTTCGGCTCCTCGGCGAGCGGCTTGCGCGTCAGCGTGATCGTCGCCTTGACCTCGCTGGCCGGGCTGGCCGCGCCCTGTGCCCGGTCGTCGGCCTGCTCCCATTTCAAGGCGGTAACGCGCTTCGCCGCCACGTCGAACGTGCCGACGGCGGTCACGGTCAGCTTCGCCTGCGCCCCGTTGTCGATCCCCTCGGCCGTGCCCGTGATGCTGAAGGTGACGGCGTCCGCCGCGACGGCCGTGACCTTGCCGACGAGGTCGGATTTGATCAGTCCTTCGAGCTGGCAGGCCCGCTGCGCGGCGTCCGGGGCGACGGCCCAGGTGTCGTTCAGATTCACCAGCTTGCCCGGCAGGAGGCCCGGCAGCGCGGCCGGGTCGAAGTGCTCGCCGACGAGTTCGAGTTCCTCCCGGCTCAGCGGCCCGTCGGGGCTGAAGTGCAGCACCCCGGCGTCCGTCCGCTGCGCGACGACGAGCCGGCGGTCGGCCCCGAGGTCGCGCTGCGTCCGCTCGCCGGCCGAGTCGCCCGCCGACTTCGCCGTCTCGTAATGCCGCACGGCCAGCGTCGCCCCCCGGGCGTCCACGGCCTCGACCCGCTCGACGAAGGCGTGGGTCGCCGTCGCGTTCATCGGCAGCGCTTCCGGCTTGCCGTTCCGCTCGACCTTCAAATTCCCCTGCAAGGTGAGCGTGACCTCGACGCGGAACAGGTCGCCGACCTTGGCCTCCTCGGCCAGGTTGACCTGGCCGAACCCCGTCGCCGTCACGAAAGCCGATGCCGCAAAAATGCCGAGCCAGCGCATGAGAAAGCCTCGCGTCCCTGGAATCCCAAGGCCGGGGAATAGCGTGTCCCGGCGGGCCTGGCAAGCCGGAGATGGCGGGGAACTCGCCCCTACTTCTTCGCCGTGTGGCCGAGGACCACGACCGTCGGGGCGTCGGCCTTGGCGTCCAGCGGGACGAACAGTTCGTTCGTCCCGGGGGTCTTCTTGACGCCGGGGACGCCGTCGAGGAACTCGTCCACCGTGAGCAGGTCGTCGTACCCGGGGACGCCGTAGTGCATCGGCACGACGAACAGCCGCGGCTTGAGCTTGGCGACGGTCCGCTTCGCCCCCTCGCCGTTGAGCGTGTAGACGCCGCCGACGGGGACCATCAGCACGTCCACCGGGCCGATCGCCTTGGCCTGCGCGTCCGACGGGACGTGCCCGAGGTCGCCCAGGTGGCAGAACGTCAGCCCGTCCGCCTCGACGACGAAGGCCGTGTTTTTGCCGCGGACGAACCCCTCTTCCGCGTCGTGGAACAGCCCGACCGCGCGGACGCGGATCGCCCCGACCTTCTCGTCGAGGGGGTTCCAGTCGAGCCGCTTGTTCACGACCTTGAGGCCGTGGAACTCGCGCGCCGCCTTGCGGTCCTTGATCATCTGCAACTGCGTGTGGTCCGAGTGCTCGTGGCTGATCAACAGCACGTCCGCGGCGACCGGCTGCGGCATCAGCGCGGGGATGGCGTGCGGGTCCCAGACGACGAACTTACCCCCGGCCGTTTCGAGCTGGAAGAACGAGTTGCCGAACCACCGCAGCGTACACCCCTTCCCCGCCTCCTGGGCACTCGAAAGCGCCGGCGTCACGAGCAGGAGCAACAGGGCGAGACGGGTCATGGCGGCTCCGGGCGGGCAGAAAACAAAGCATTTCACCACAGAGGTAACAGAGACCACAGAGCAAGCCAGGAGAGAAGCAGTGCGGCTCCGCCGGTCGAGAGCGAACGCCTTCCGCTTCGGCCCTCTTCAACTCTCACTCTGCTCTGCTCTGTGGCCTCTGTTCACTCTGTGGTGAATGGTTTGATGGCTTTAGCTGCGGCCCAGGAACCAGCGCATTAACTCCCAGCCGGGGTCGAAGCTCAGGCCCGACGCGGCCGCCGTGGTCTCGTCGTACTGCGTCGCGCCGTTCGGGGTCAACCCGTGGCCGCAGGCGGCGAAGGGGACGGCCCCGTAGGCGTGGGCGCGGGTGGCCAGCGTCGTGCGGTGGTCGGGTTCGATCAGCAGCCGGGCGTTGGGGTACGCCCGGATCGCGTCCAGGAGTGGGCCGACGATGTCGGCGTCGATGCGCTCGAGCGCATCGACCTTCTCGTCGGGCAGGCCTTCGTGGGACGCTTCGTCCGGGGCTTCGACGTGGACGCACACGAGGTCGAAGTCCTTCAACGCGGCGACCCCGGCGCGGCCCTTGGCGGCGTAATCGGTGTCGAGGTAGCCGGTTGCCCCGGCCACGTCGATGCGCGTCCAGCCGAGCAGGACGCCGACGCCGCGGACCAGATCGACGGCCGAGATGATCGCCCCGCGCGGCCCGTAGGCGTCCGCGAACGGCGTCACCCGCGGGGCTTTACCGAGGCCCCAGAGCCAAATCTGCGTCGCCGCCTTTTCTCCGTTGGCCGTGCGGCGCAGGTTGGTCGGGTGGCTCGCGAGGACGGCTTTGCTCTCCTCCATGAGCGACACGAGGACCGCGCGGCCGGGACCGGTCGGCAGGTGGTCGGCGGTCGGCTTGTCCGGGATGTCGTGCGGCGGCTGGCCCTTCGTCCCGTTAAAGGGCGACGCCGGGGTGTGGCCGCGCCAGACGAGGATGTTGCGGTAGCTCACCCCGGCGTGGAACTCCAGCGTCCCCCCGGCGACTTCGCGGCCGCCGAGGTGCCGTTGGATTGCCGCCATCAACTCGCCGCCGTCGGAACTGGTGATGTGTCCTGTCGTGAAGTCGCGCATCCGGTCGTCCGGCGCGTGGACGAGGTTGCACCGAATCGCCCAGTCGTTCGGCCCCAGCGCGATGCCCATCGCCGCGGTTTCGAGCGGCGCGCGGCCGGTGTACACCACGAGCGGGTCGTAGCCGAAGAGCGACAGCGTCGCCACGTCCGACGCCGGGGTCAGGGAAGCCGGCACGTTGTTCGACAGCCCGACGACGCCCGTCGCCGCAACGCGGTCCATGTTCGGCAGGTGCGCCGCTTGCAACGGCGTGCGGTGACCGAGGCTCTCCACCGGTTCGTCGGCGCAGCCGTCGGGAATCACGATGACGTATTTGGGGTCGGTGTTCATGGCGTGATTGTAGCGGAGCAACAATTCCCGGCGAGCGGCGGGAATTTAGAACTCGAACGACACGCGGGCGGCGAAGGCGTCGGCTTGGCCGCGGGCGTTCGGCTTCAGGTTGGACGCCCCGGGAAAAGCGTGGATGTAGTTCGCGCTGACCCGCAGGTACGGGTTCAAGTACCAGTTCACGCCGGCGGTGAGGTCGGTGAGCCGGCCGCCGCGGACGCCGCCGCTATCGAGGTCGATGTGCGACAGGCGGAGCGCCAGTTCCCACGCGCCGGGGCCGAAGGCCGTGCGGCCGTCCTGCGTGCGGACGAAGTCGCGGTTCGGCACCGTCCGCTCGTAGGTGCCGTTGTCGTGCCGGTACGGCCGGTGCTCGCCGGTGATCAGCCAGGTCGCCGTCGCGTACCACGCCTGGAACAGCAGGTTGCCGTAGCGGGCCGTGCCGACCGCCGTGCCGATCCACTCGCCCTGCAGCGACACGCTGCCCTCGGTGAGCAACGCTTCGAGGCCGAGCAGGCTGTAATCCCCGGCGACGATGTTGCCCGTGTCCACGAAGAACGGCACGTTCGGCGTCGTCGAACCGAGGCGGGCTTCGGGCTGCGCGCGGAAGCGGACGGTGCCGTCCTTCGTGCCGCGGTAACTGCCGGCGACGCCCAGGTGCAAGTACCGCGTGCTCTGGTCGAGGTCGTAGACGAGGCCGGTGACGCGGCCGGTCACGGCGGACTGGAACTGGTCGCCGCTGTCGTCGCCGAAAACGTCGCTGTCCGACCGGAACACGCCCACGGCCCAGGTGCCGCGCTGGCCGGCGTAGGTGTTGCGGACCAGGACGCCCGTGTTCCGCGCCGGGGCGAACGGCTGGTCCTGGACGCCGCGCTCCAGGAAGGTGACGAAGCGGTTGGCGGTGTACCGTTCGAGGCTGAACGGCTCGAAGAAGTGGCCGACGCGGACCTGGCCGACGCCGGGGATGGTCTTGATCCCGGCGAACACGTCGAGAAAACTCGGCCGGCCGGCGAGGGCCATGTCGCCTTCGATGCGGAACTCGGTCGGCCCGTAATCCCCGTTGATGGCCAGGCGCGCCCGGCGAAAGGCGACGCCGTTCTGGATGTCGCCGACGCTCGCCCGGCTGACTGCGTCCTGCGTCCAAAAATAGGCGTCCGACTGGAACTGCCCCGACCAGCGAATGACCGGCCCCGGCAGGCCCGCCGACGTGATCGTCTTCGTGCCGTTCTGCTTCTCCAGCGCCTCGATGCGCTTCTGTAACGCCTCGACCGTCGGCGTCGCCGGCTTGTCCGTGGCGGCGGCCGGCTCGACGCCCTCGTCGGCACGGAGCGCGCCGGCGCAGGACAGCAAGAGGCCGAGGGTCGAGAGCAGCCGAGTCATGCGCCGCGGATAGTCGGAGCGGGGGGAAACATCAAGGGGGTTTTGTTAGCCCGACGCGCCCGCGAGGGTCGAACGGTCGTGGGGAGCGCACGCAATCGACGACTGTACTGTCGCCGTCAGTCCACGTCGTCCAAGACCGTTCGACCCTCACGGGCGCGTCGGGCTAACAAAACCGTGCTCGTTTTCAGTCGGCCGCGCTCAGCCTCGCGCCGGTCAGCGTGAACGGGTACTGCTCGGGGTCGGTGCGGTTCAGCTTCAACGTGCCGGTGATTTTGACGACCTGCCGCGTCGGCTCGGCGGTCAGGCCGGGGGCGAGTTCGACGACGAGGACTTGCGTCGGGCCGGGGGTCTCGCAGAACCAGCAGCCGACGGGGTTCTCGGTCAGGATGAAGTCGGCCAACTCGTCGCCCCGCCCGCCCGCGCCGGGGGCCATGAAGCCGGTGACGCTGACCCGCTTGCCGTCGAGGTCGTCGAGGTACTTCAAGAACGCCGGCTTGCCGCGCGGGCCGTACTCGGTCTCGGCGAGGGCCGCCCAGACGAGGTCGTTGACCCCGTCCGGCTTCAGCTTCGGCAGCCGGGCGGGGTCGAGGGACCGCTTCAAGGCGCGGGCGGAGCGGAAGACCACGGCGGTCGGTGCGGCGGCTTTGCCGGCGGTGTCGAGGGCCTCGGCAGCCGTGCGGTAGAGTTCGCGGCGGCGGCGGACGTCGGCCCCGTCCAGGGCGAACTCGCCGACGCAACCGTCGAGCAGGTTCGCGGCCGTGCGCACGTCCCCGGCGGCGTTCGCCAACTCCCCGAGCTGCCAGAGCAGCCGGCCGTCGTTGGGCAACGCCAGGGCGAGTTGCTGCACGAGCGCGAGCGCGTCGGTTGGGAGTTTTTTCGCCTCAGCCCCGGCGAGTTTGCCCGCCTCGGGGGCAGCCGATTCGCCGAGGTATTGCACGCCGAAGAGGTCGTCGAGCGCCGTCTTCTTCGCCTCGCGCCGGCGGCTCTGGACGAGCTTCAAGTGCAAGGCTTCGATGCCGTGGAGGTTCGCCGGGGCGAGCCGCACGGCTTCTTCGAGGGCCGCCGCGGCCTGACCCAGGTCGCCGTTGAGTTGCCAGGCCGTGCCGAGGTTGGCGGCGAGGCGGAAGTGCTCCGGGTGCTGCCGGGCCGCCGGCCGGAGGACCGCGAGGGCTTTGGTCGGTTGGCCGAGTCGTAGGTGCAACGCGCCCAGGTCGGCGGCCTCGTCCGCACTCAACGGCCCGGCCTTCGCCGCCGCTTCGAGCTTCAACGCGGCGTCGGTGTAGGCGTCGCGCAAGGGAGGCGTCGGGACGAGGCCGCGCGGGTCGGTGACGCCGACGGCCCGCAGCAAGCGGTGGTCGGGCAAGTACCCGGCCCAGCGCGCCGGGAAGTCGCGGAACGACTCGCCGGAGTAGTAGACGCCGGCCCGGGCCGGCAGTGCGACGAGCAGCATGAGCAGCAGCGCGCGGGTTATGAGTCGCGCTCCAGCACCAGCATGGTCGCGGGGGCGAACAGGAAGTCGTCTTCCGTCGGGTGCGGCTCGCGCAGCATGAGTTTAACGCCGTCGCCCAGGTCGATCACCTGGCCCGGGGCGAAGCTCGCGTCGGTCGCGCGCAAGTAGTTCAGCATCCCGTTGAACCAGCGGAAAATGGTACTCGCCTCGCCCAGGCCGTTGGCCTGAATCGCCAGGTCGGGCAGGTCGAAGTGGTGGCACCCGAAGGTGCGAATCCACGGCCGGTCGGGCGCGCCGACGTTGGTCCGCACGAACCCGGCGAAGAGGTACAACAGCGGCAGTTTGCGGAGCGTGGCGTAGATGTCTTCTTCCGGCTCGGGGATCAGGTCGAAGCCGGGCACGGCCGTCCGCGCCTCCTCGTTCAGCACCGCCGTCGCCCCTAAACTGGCCAGCGCCCCGGCGACCCCGGTGAGTGCCAGGTAGCACTCGGTCGCGTCGGTCTCGGGGCCGGCGTGGTACAGCAGCGCGTGCGACTGGTGCTTGGCCGCGTCGGCCTTCACCTCCGGCGGCATCATCGCCGGATCGACGCAACTGGCGATCGGCCCGTAGGGCATCGGCGCGTCGAACCCGACGACCTTAACGACGTGCGCCCCCCACGACACCAGCCCGACGACGGCGACCGGCGGCCCCGCCTCACTCACCAGTTCGCGCACCCCCGGCACGTCCGCCGCCCGCACGAGTTCGACGACCGCCTCGGCCATCTCCGGCGCGTAGCCGCGCACGAAGCGCGCCAACTGCACGGCGTCGAGGGGCAGCGCGCCTGGGAAGACGACCTGCAGGCTCAACGGCCCGCCCGGCCGCGCGGCGGCGGTGTAACGCTCGGTGAAGGTCATACAGGTAGTTTACGCCGATCGGTCGTGCGGCAACTGAGCGGTTTCCGCGAAGGCGACTCTTGTTAGCTCGACGCGCGAGCGGGGGTCGAACGGTTGGGGGCAACGTGCGTGATCGTTAGCCGTGCCGTCGCTGTTCACCAACACTGTCTACGACCGTTCGACCCTCGCTCGCGCGTCGGGCTAACAAAACAGCCGATTACCCCAGGATTCGCCGGTAGAGCGCTTCGTACTCGCCGGCGCTGCGGCCCCACGACCAGTCCTGGCGCATCGCCGTGCGGACGACCTGGCGGAAGTCTTCGGGGCGGTCGCGGTACAGCGTCGTCGCCCACTTGACCGTGTCGTACAAGGCTCCGGCCGTGTAGTCGTTGAAGGCGAAGCCGGTGCCGGTTTTGGCGGCCAGGTTCTCCTCGTCGGCGTTGACGATCGTGTCCGCCAGGCCGCCCGTCGCGCGGACGACCGGGGGGGTGCCGTACTTCAAGCTGTAGAGCTGGTTCAGCCCGCTCGGCTCGTACCGACTCGGCATCAGGAACAGGTCGCTACCGGCCTCGATGAGGTGCGCCAGGGTCTCGTCGAAGCCGAGATACAGGCCGACCTTGTCCGGGTGGTGGCGCTGGAACTGTTCGAGTTCGTTGTGGTACTCGGGGTCGCCCTCGCCCAGGAAGATCAGCTTGCAGCCGAGGTCGAGGAAGCCGGGGGCGGCGCTCAGGATCAGGTCGATCCCCTTCTGCACGACCAGCCGCGCCACAACGCCCAGGACCGGCTTGTCCATCTCGACGGGCAGGTTGAAGCGGGCGAGCAACTCGGCCTTCGACTTGGGCTTCTGCTCGAACACGGTCCCGGCGTCGTAATTGGCCGGGATGTGCGGATCGACGGCCGGGTCCCAGACGCCGTAATCGACGCCGTTGACGATGCCCGAGAGCTTGCCCTGCACCTGCTGCAACAGGCCCTCCATGCCGCAGCCGTACTCGTAGGTCGTGATCTCGCGGCTGTACGTCGGGCTGACGGTGTTGACCGCGTCGGCGAAGACGATGCCGGCCTTGAGGAAGTTGAGCCGGCCGTGGAACTCGAGTTGGGTCGAGTTGAACAGCCACCCGGGCAGCCCGGTCAGGCCCATCACGTCCGCCCCGAAGTTGCCCTGGTAGGCGATGTTGTGGATCGTGTAAACGCTGCGGATGTGGCCGTACCCGGGCCGTTGCCGGTACAGTTCGGCGAGGTACACCGGGACCAGGCCGGTCTGCCAGTCGTTGGCGTGGACGATGTCCGGCACGAACCCCAGCGCCGGGATGGTCTCGAGGACGGCGCGGCTGAAGAAGGTGAACCGCTCGGCGTTGTCCGGGTAGTCGGCCTTGTACCCGCCGGACATCGTCTGCTGGTACAGGCCCTTGCCCTCGAAGCCGTTGTCGCGGTCGAAGTAGTCCGGGGCCTCGACGAAGAAGATCGGCACTTCACTCTTCGGCAGAGTCGAGCGGAACAGCCGGCAGGCGAGGGTGCGGTTCCCGACCGGCACGGGGATGACGACCCCGGTGTTGACCGGAGGGACTTTCATGTGGCGGACGACGCGGTAGTACGGCATGACGACGGCGACCTGGTGCCCCCGCGCCGCGAGTGCGACGGGCAGCGACCCGGCCACGTCCGCCAGGCCGCCGGTCTTGGCGAACCCGACGACCTCCGAAGCGGCGATCAGCACCTTCAAACCGGCCATAGAGTCCACCGCCACGACCGAGGTCTCACCGTACACGCGAAGGGACCGACCCCGCCGCAATCCGCAATTCCGCGTTACTTCTTGGCCGGCTCCACAACGATGAGCGAGTCCGCCTCGTCGATCTGGAGTTGTGGACTGGTCATGTACATCGACACCTTGCCGGTGGCCCGGATCGTCTTGTCTTTGAAGGTGTCGTAGGTCGCCTTGTCGTAGGGGCCGGTCATGCCCTTTTGGTTGAGCAGGACCGTGAAGTTGTCCTTCGCCTTGAAGTCGGCGTCCGAATTGAGCAGGACGCGCTTGCCCTCGTTGACGGCCCGGCCGCTCTTGACGAGGAACTGCACGGTCACCGTCTCGCCGACCTTCTTCGCCGCCTCGGCCGGCGTCAGCACGCCCTCGGGCCGCTTCTCCTCGACCGGGGCCGGCTTGTCGTCTTTCTTGTCGTCCTTCTTCGGGGTCTTGGGCGGGTCTTTCTTCTGCGGCGTCAGCAGGCTGAGCGGGAAGTTCTGCTTCAGCGTGATCTCGCCGGCCAGGTCGCGGAGTTGCAGGCCGACGACCGGGTCGGCTGCGGCCCAATCGACCGTGACGACGCCGAAGTGGTCGCCGTAAGGCATACTCGACACGCGGTAGGCGTTGCGCTCCTGCTCGCGCCACCGCTTGGCCCCCTGGTTGAAGCCGCTGGCCGTGATGTCGTAGAGCGGGTAATCGATCGCCTTCGTCGAGACGCTGAGTTCGCCGAGGTGCCGGTCGCCGCTCAATATCACGACGCCCTTCGCCTTCGAGTCCCGGAGCAGCGTGTAGAGGCGGGTTTGCTCGGCGGGGACGTTGGCCCATTTCTCGAACGGGTGGTCCTCGCTAATCACCTGGATGCTCGAACACAGCAGCCGCAACTCGGCGGGGACTTTGAGTTGCGCGGCGAGCCAACCCCACTGCTCGTCGCCGAGGAACGCGCCGGCCGGGTCGCTCGACGGCGCGTAGGGTTCGCGGATGAAGCCGTAGGGGGCGATGGTGCGGCCCTTGGTCGTCTTCAGGCCCGCGCGGAAGTACCGGGTGTCGAGGAGGATGACCTGGACCCGCTTCCCCTCCGGCCCGAAGACGTGCGCGTCGTAGACCCCTTTGCGCGACCGCCGCGGCGAGTCGGCCGGGGTGCCGAAGAAGTCGTGGAAGAGCTTCTGCGAGTCGTCCTTGATCTCGAACTCGGCCCCACCGTCGTTCTTGCCGAAGTCGTGGTCGTCCCAGGTGGCGAGCAGCGGGCAGGCGGCCTTCAACCGCTGCCACTCGGGCACGGCCGCGAGCAGTTCGTACTTCTCCTGGATGACCGCCGGCGTGACCTTGCGGCCCTTGTCGAGGTCGGCGTAAATGTTGTCGCCGAGGAGCAGCAGCAAGTCGGGCTTGGCCGCCGCGATCGTGTCGTAGATCGGCAGCGGCTTGCCCTGGTCGGCGCACGACCCGAAGGCGATCTTCGAGACCGGCTTCGACGGGTCGGGTTGCGCCGGCAACGGCGACGCGGTCGAGACGAGGACGAGCGACCAGGCCAGGACGCGCAGCATGACATCACCTCGGGGGTCGGGGCCGGTGAACAGAGATGTTCAACGGCGCGAAGGGAGGTGCGGCAAGCGGGAACGCGGCGGTTCACGCCAGGGTTTGCGGGGCGATCATGTCGAACAGGCGGTGCCACAGGGTCTGCCGCTCGACGTGCAGCGCGGCCATGCGGTCGTGGACCCAGACTTCCGGCGCGGCGGTCGTCGCCCGCCCCTGAAGGTGGAGCATCTCGGCGTTCAGTTCCTCCATGCGCGCGAGTTCGGCCTGCATCGCGCCCAACTGCCCGCGGTGCATCTCGCCGACTTTGCGGACCATCGCCATCATCGACGCCTCGAACTGCTCCATCATCTGCGCCTGCGCGACCGCGAACGCCTGGACCGCCGGGGCGAGTTCTCTCGGGGCCGCGACGACCGGCGCGGGCGTTCGCGGGGCCGGGAGTTGGATCCCGTGCGGCGGCGTGAACGACGACCGCGGCGTCAGGTTCGGCATCATCCGCGACCGCGGCACGGCACGCTCGGGGGTGCGGGCCGGGACGACTTCGTCGAGGTACTCGAAGCCCAGCCGGAAGCGGCCGACTTGGAGTTCGTCGCCGGTCTTCAAGTGCGCGTACCGGGTCGCCTCGCCGTTGACGCGGATGCCCTCCCGGCTCAGGAGATCGACGACCCACAAGCCGTCGGGCGTGAGCAGGAAGTAGCAGTGGAACGGGTCGATGTCGTCCGCCGCGAGGCTGATTTTACAGTCCCGGGCGCGGCCGACGAACGTGATCAAGCGGTTGACGACCCACTGCCCGGTGACGCTCTTGCCGTTCAGGAAGCGGACGGCCACGCGGGGCAAGGCGTCGGTCGCGGCCGGGTCGGGCAGGAACGGGCTGGTCTCGGGCACGGTCGGTCGGACGAACAGCGGCTTGCGCAGGGTGATGCGGAACGGTCCGACGGCGACCGGGTCGGTCGGGGTGAGCCACAAGAACGGCTGGCGGTCCGGCCCGGCGGCCAGTTCGTGCTCGGTCAGGTGCAGGCCGGTCCGCGAACCGATGTCGGCGACGAGCACGCGGCCGCCGACGGCTTGCAGGCAGGCGTGCCGCAGGCTGATCTCGGCGTCCGTGAGCGTGACTTCGCACGCCGGGTCGCGGCCGGCCAGGGCGCACGGCAATTCGAGTTGGCCCTCGGCGAGGACCGCCCCGTCGTTGCGGACGATGCGGATGTCGATGGGCGAGCGCAGGCCGCAGGCCGACGCGAACGGGGTCAGTTCAAACAGGTTGACCACAAGCGAACGCCTCGGACGGGTTCTCTGGACGTGCCGAACACTAGCACACAATGGACGGTACGACCGGCACAACCCGGCCGGACCGGTGTATTCCGAAGATGTCGCCCGGCCGACCGCCGGAACGGGCACTACAATTCCACCTCTCACTGACTCCGCGCGTGCCGCCCGAGGATTCGATCGTGACCGCCACTCCCTCCGCGGCCGTCGTTCGCCAGCGTTCGTGGCAAATCAGCCTCGCCGTGGTCGCCGCCGCGCTGCTGTTCGCCTTCTCCGGCGTCCTCCGAGAACTCTTCCAACTCTGGACGACCAAGGCCGACTACTCGCACGGCCTGCTGATCGTGCCGTTCATCGTCTACCTGCTCGTCACGCGCCGCGAGTTCTTCCCCAAGTGGATCGCCTGGCCCGACCTCTGGGGGCTGCCGCCGTTCGCGCTGAGCGCCGTCATCTACTTCGTCGCCGACCGCTTTAACGTGGCCAAGGAGTGGCTGCAGTCGTTCGCGCTAATGCTGGCGTTCGCCGGCGTCGTGCTCATGTTTTGCGGCGGCTGGAAGGGCCTGCGCTGGGCCTGGCCGGCGCTCGTGTTTTTCCCCCTCGCCTTCCCGCTGCCGAACATGGTCGAGCAGGCGGTGACGGCCAAACTCCAGTCGTTCGCCGTCAAGTGGGGCAACTTCGGCTTCCAGACCCTCGGCCTGCCGTCCTACGCCGAGGGGAACATCATCGTCCTCCCGCACGCCGACGGGGACACCCGGCTCGGCGTCGCGCAGGCGTGCTCGGGCCTGAGCATGATCCTCGCCTTCGTCGCCCTGTCGGCGGCCATCGCCTTCCTGTACAAGTCCCGCCCGGCGGTGGACCGCGCCGTCCTCTTTGCCAGCGCGCTGCCGATCTCGCTGGTGTGCAACATGCTGCGCATCGTCGTCACGGGTCTGGTCTACTACGCCGGCTGGACCAAACTCGGCGACCTGATCGTCCACGACCTCGCCGGCTGGCTGATGATGCCGCTGGCACTCTTGATTTTGTGGCTCGAACTGCGGGTGATGGACTGGGTGACCGCGCCGGTCGAAACGGTTTCGACGAACGAACTGCTCGGCTTGAGCGGCCGGGAACCGCGGGTGGTGACCCGCGTGTCGTCGAACCGGGACGGGCCGTTCAACCCGCTCAAACCGTTGACGGCCGGCGGCCCCGGGGCCGGCCCGAACCCCATGCGGCCGGAGCCGCGTGCCGACGCGGGGACGCGCTCGTGAGTGCCAGTCCCGGCCGCGGCGGCTACGCCTGGCTCGCCTGCGGCTTCGCCGCCTTCACCGTCTACGGCAGTCTCGTGCCGTTCGACTTCCGCGCGCGGTCGCCGGCCGAGGCGGTGAACGCCTTCCACTGGGTGCTGGCGAACCGCGTCGCCGTGGAATCCCGGGCCGACGCGCTGGCGAACGTACTACTGGGCGTCCCGCTCGGCTTCTGCACCCTGGCCGCGCTCCGCACGGATCGCCGGGGTACGCTCGCCTCCTGGCTCACGGCACTGGTCCTGTTACCGGCGTGCGGGGCGTTCGCCGCCGCCGTCGAGTTCGCCCAACTGTTCGTCCCCGGCCGCACCTCTTCGGGTAGCGACATTCTCGCGCAAACGGCCGGTTCCGCGCTCGGCCTCGCCGCCTGGCTGACCGCCGGCCCGTGGGTCACGCGGCAACTCCGCGCCGCCTGGGGCCACCCGCGATTGGCCGGCCAACCGGGGCAACGCTTCCTCGCTTACTGCGTCGTCGTCCTGCTCGCCCAGATGCTGCCCCTGGACATCGACACCAGCCCCGGCGACTTGTACCACTTGCTGCGCGACGGGGTCGCCGACGGCCGCGTAACCCTGGTCCCCTTCGACGAACTGGCCGACCCGCAACGCCCCGGTTGGCCGTGGGCCGCGCTGGCCCTCGTCGCCCTGTTCCTGCCGGCGGGGCTGCTCCTCGGGGCGATCCCGTCCCGCGGCGGCGCGTTCGGGGCTTTCGCCGTGGGCGTCGTCCTGGCCGGCGTCACGGAGGCCGCGCAACTAGTCGTTTCGCGGCACCCCAGTACCACGGACCTTTTGATCGGCGCGTCGGCCGTCTCCGTCGGGCGGGTGGCCGTCCCGGTGCTGCGCCGGTGTCGGATTTTCCGCCACCGGTGTGCTAGAGATACAGCACCCGGCCGCCGAGCGACTTCCGAGGCGATTTCATGACCGTTGCGACCGCGCCAAACCCCGCATCTCCGCTGACCGCGCCGACCCCGGCCGGCGACCGGCCGCGCCGCTGGCTCTTCTACAAGGAGCGGTTCGCCTGGCCGCGCGCGAGCGGGCACGACGTCCACACCTTCTACCTGATGCAGGCGCTCGTCCGGCAGGGGCACGCGGTCTCCGTGGCGACCGCCGACCCCGCGCCGGACGCCGCCCTCGCCGGCCTGCCGCTGGCCAACCGGTACGTGCTGAGCGAGGCCAACCCGCCCGTGCCGCCGGCCGGAACGTTCCCACTGCTCACGACCAAGTCGCAGGCAAAGTTCCTCAATTATTGGGGCGTGAACGAGGACCGCGTCCGCCAGTTCGCCGCCGCCGCCGCCGACTGTGCCGCCGAAGTCGTCGTCGTTTCGGGGTTGAACGTGCTGCCCCTGTTGGGGGCCGTCGCGGGCCGGCAGCGGGTCTGGTACGCCGCCGACGAGTGGGTCTGGCACCACCTTTCGATGGTCAAACTCCTGCACCGCTCGACGTGGGCCGAGGTCAAGCACGCCGCCATCAAGGGGCTGTACGAGCGGGCCTACCGGTCGATGCTCGACCGCGTCTGGGTCGTGTCGAAGGCCGACGCCAAGGCCTTCCGCTGGTTCGCCGGCGTGAGCCAGACCAACGTGCTGCCGAACGGCGTGGACGCCGACCACTACGCCCCCGCGCAACCGCCGGTCCCGGTGGTGCCGAACAGTTGCGTCTTCTGGGGCCGGCTCGACTTCGGGCCGAACATCCAGGCCATCGAGTGGTTCGTCAATAAAGTCTGGCCGGGGGTTCGTGCGAAAGTGCCGACGGCCCGGTTGAACATTTACGGCTTCCAACCGACCCCGGCCGTGACCCGCTTCGCCGGCCGCGACGGCATCCACCTGACCGCCGACTTGCCAGACATCCGGCCAGCGGTGCGCGAGTGCGGCGCGGTCGTGCTGCCGTTCGTCAGCGGCGGCGGCATCAAGAACAAGTTGCTCGAAGCGGCGGCGATGGCCATGCCGGTGGTGGCGACCCGCCGGACGACGCACGGCCTCAACGGCACGCCGCCGCTCCGCTTCGCCGACCGCCCGGCGGAGTGGGCGGACGCGCTGGCCGACCTCTGGTCGAATGAAGCGACGCGGGTCAGCCTCGGGCAGGCGGCGCGGGTTTGGGTCCGCGAGCACCACACGTGGGACGCCGCGGCCCGCATCGCGGCGGCGGGGGTGGCGAGTCTTCGGGGGGCGAACGGGTGATCCAGTTCCTGCTGTTGGTGTTCGTGACGGTCGGCGGCAGCCTCGGGGCGTTGGTCCGCGGGCCGATCGTGCCGTTCGCCGTGTACGTCCTGATCTCCGTGTTCCGCCCACAGTTCCTGTGGAAGTGGCAACTCGCGTCGATGCCCGACGCGAGTTGGGCCTTCTACATCTCGCTGGCCGCCCTGGGCAGTTACCTACCGTGGGTGTTCGGCATGTTCGGCACGCCCCGCGACCCGGAGCGGTTCGTCCACCCGCCGTTCACCTGGTCGCACCGCATTATGTGCGCGTTCTCACTCTGGATGACGCTGAGTTACCTGTTCGCCAACGACATGTACACGGCGTACCCGGTCTACGAAGACTTCATGAAAATCTTCATCATGTACCTACTGGGTACGCAGGTCATCCGCATGATGTGGCAGGTGAAAGTTCTGTACCTCGTCATGGCCCTTTCAGTCGCGTACATCGCGATGGACATCGTCCACTTGTACTTGACGACCGGTTACCTCGTGCTGGTCAAGAAGGGGTTCGCCGGCCTCGACAACAACGGCGCGGCCCTGATGCTGGCGATGGGCATCCCGCTCTGCTACTTCGCGTTCGAGTTCACCAAGCGGTGGTACCGGTTCGCCTTCCTGATCCCGATCCCGTTCGTCGTCGAGTCGATCATGAGCAGCTACTCGCGCGGGGCGATGCTCTCGGCCATCGTCGGCGGGGTCTTCTACATCTTCTTCTCGCGGCGGCGGGCGTTCCTGATCGCGTGCATCGTCGCCACCGCGTGCGCCGTCCCGGTCGTCGCCGGCAAGGAGATTCAGGACCGCTTCCTGTCGTCGCAGAAGGGCGGCGAGGACGACAGCATCAACAGCCGGTACGTGAGCTGGGACTGCGCCCGCCGTATCGCCAACGACTACCCGGTGTTCGGCGCGGGCGTCCGCTGCTCGAACCTGCTCACACTGTCCTACGGCGCGGACATGGACGGCCGGACGATTCACAACATCTACTTGCAGATCGCCGCGGACACCGGGTGGATCGGCATGGCCTGGTACATTCTGTTGGCCGGGTTCACGCTCGTGGCCTTGACGCGGGCACGCTGGCGGCTGCGGCACCGCACGGACGACGAGGCCAACCTGACCGTGGCGATCATCGGCGGCATCTTCTGCTCGCTCGTGACCTTCTACTTCGGGGCGATCTTCCTGTCGCTCGAAACCCTCGAACTGCCGTACTTCTTGATGCTGTTGGGCGGGCAAATCTGGGCCATCGCCAACGCCCAAGTGTCGCGGCCGCCCGGGGTCCGGTCGGTCCCAGTCGCGCGGATCGCCCGCGCGGCGCGACAGGCGGCCGTTCAAGCCCCGCTGCCGGCACGGACCGACTTCGGCCGCCTGCCGACCCGCGCCGACTTCCCCCCGGCGGGGTCCTGACGTGCCCCCAGTTCCCGCGCCGCTCCGCGTCGGCTTCGTCGTCCACGTCATGCAGGTCGCCGGCGCGGAGGTGCTGATCCGCGAGACGATCCGCCGGCTCGGCCCGGCGATCCGGCCGACCGTCTTTTGCCTCGACCGCGTCGGCACAATCGGCGAGGAGTTGTCGGCCCAGGGCGTCGATCTGGTCTGCTTCGGCCGCCGCCCCGGCTGGGACTTCTCCGTGAGCCGCAAGCTCGCGCGGGAGGCGACGCACCGCGGCATTGAGGTACTGCACGCGCACCAGTACACGCCGTTCTTTTACGCCGCGCTGGCCAAGCCGTTCATCCGGCCGACGCCCGCCCTCATCCTGACGGAGCACGGCCGGCACTACCCGGACACCGTGTCCCCGCCGCGGCGGGCGGTCAACCGCGTCGTCCTCGACCGCCTCGCCGATGCGGTCAACGCCTGTTGTCACTTCAGCGGCGACGCCCTGTCGAAAGTCGATGGTTTCGCCGGGGGCCGCATCGAAGTTGTCGAGAACGGCATCGACCTGGCCCGGTACGTGCCGACGCCCGACAAGGCCGCGGTGCGCCATAGTTTGGGCCTCGATCCCGAACGCCGGAGCGTCGTTCACGTCGCCCGGCACCACCCGGTCAAGGACCAGGCGACCCTGATCCGGGCCTTCGCACTGGCCGCGCCGGACGCGCCCGACGCCGACCTCGTGATGGTCGGCGACGGCCCGCAGCGCGACGACTTGACGGCCCTGGCCGCGAGTCTCGGAATGGCGACCCGGGTGAAGTTCGTCGGCATCCAGTCGAACGTCGCCGACTGGCTCCGCGCGGCCCACGTCTTCGCGTTGACCAGTGTCAGCGAAGCGGCGTCGCTGACGCTGTTGGAGGCAATGGCGAGCGGCCTGCCGGTTGTCGTCACGGCCGTCGGCGGGAACCCCGAGATCGTCCGCGACGGGGTCGATGGCCTGCTCTTCCCGCGCGGCGCCGCCGCCGCCGGCGCGGCCTGCTTGCGGCGGCTGTTGCGCGACCCGGAGTTGGCCGCGCGCCTGGGCGGGAGTGGCCGCGAGCGGGTCGCCGAGAAGTACCAACTGCACCAAACCGTGGACGCCTACCACCGGCTCTACCGCCGCCTCGCCCGCCGCCGACCGGTCACCTCAAGCCTGTACGCGCCGCTCCGCGACCTGCGACCGCGGGGCCCGCGATGAGTGACCCCGTCGCCGTGCCGCCGGCCGCGAAGCCGTCCGGGGTCAAGCGCTTCGTCAAGGCGGCGGCCCACGCCGCCGCGACGGTGTGCGTCCTGCCGTGGCTCGCGTGCTACTGGCTGTCGGCCGCCGCGTTCGGCCCGAACCGGGCGCTCGAAGGCGCGTCGCAAGCCTTGGCTTGCCTGCCGGGAATGCCAGGGATTTACCTGCGGCGGGCCTTCCTGGCGAAAGTTCTGGCGCGGTGCGACGCGACCGCGGAGGTCCACTTCGGCACGCTCTTCTCCCAGGCCGGGGCGGTCATCGAGGCGAACGTTTACGTCGGCCCCCGTTGCCAACTCGGCCTGGTCCACTTAGAACCCGACGTACTCCTTGCCGCCGGCGTCCACGTCCCCAGCGGCGGCAGGACGCACGCCTTCGACGACCCCGACGTGCCGATCCGCGGCCAGGGCGGCGAGCGCCGGTGCGTGACCATCGGCGCGGGGGCCTGGATCGGCACCAACGCCGTGGTCCTCGCCGACGTGGGGGCCGGAACGATCGTCGGCGCGGGGTCGGTGGTGACGAAGCCACTGCCCGCGTTCGTCGTCGCCGCCGGCGTGCCGTGCCGAGTCCTTCGCCCCCGCTTCACGGAGAAGCCGGGGTCCGCCGTCGAACCCGCAGGAAGCTGACCCGATGCCGCCGAACACGCCCGCCGCCTTCGAGAAACTCTCGGTCCTGATCCCCGTGTACAACGAGGAGCGGACCGTGTCCGAAATCCTCGACCGCGTCCTCGCCCTCGGGCCGCTCGTCAAGGAAATCGTCGTCGTGGACGACGGGTCGAAGGATCGCACGGCCGAGATCGTCCGGGCCAAGGCGGCGACCGAGCCGCGGGTCCGCTTCTTCCAGTCGCCCAAGAACCAGGGCAAAACTGCGGCCATCAAGCGGGCCATCCTCGAAGCGACCGGCGAAATCCTCATCATCCAGGACGCCGACCTGGAGTACGACCCGGCCGAAATCCCCGAAGTCATCGCGCCGATCCTGGGCGGTCACGCCGACGTGGTCTTCGGCTCGCGGTTCCTGGTCCGCAAGGCGGCCCGCGTCCTGTACTTCTACCACTACCTGGCCAACGTCGGCCTGACGTTCCTCTCGAACATGCTGACCAACC
Source organism: Fimbriiglobus sp. (assembly GCA_043745465.1). Taxonomy (GTDB): domain Bacteria; phylum Planctomycetota; class Planctomycetia; order Gemmatales; family Gemmataceae; genus Fimbriiglobus. The sequence continues at coordinate 4,061 of JAYTSV010000171.1, read as the reverse complement.
GCAACATGTCCGACATCGAAACGTGCTACAAGGCTTTCCGCGCCGAAGTGATCAAGCCGCTCGACATGACGAGCAAAGGGTTCGGCCTCGAAGTCGAGATCACGGCGATGATCTGTAAGACCCGCGCGAGCACTTACGAGGTGCCGATCTCGTACTACGGCCGGCCTTACGAGGAGGGCAAGAAGATCGGCCCGATGGACGGCGTCGCCGCCCTCTGGTACATCGCCTACTACAACATCGTCAAGCCGCTGACCCCTTCGGGCCGCGCCTACGTCTACGCGGTCAACACCGCCCTCGCCGCCCGCCGGGCCGCCATCGACGCCGCCCGGAAGTCGTAACGCCAGGCCAGATTAATCGCCGGGCAGCAGTTCGACCGAGTCCAGGAAGCGCCGGTGCGCCGCCTCGGCGTCGAACCCGGCCGCGGTCGCCACTTTGTCCGCGTCGAGGCTGCGCACCAGCAGCACGACTTTCGCGCCGCGGGTCACGGCGTGAACCGTCCAATCGCGGCCGTCGTAGGCCAGAAATTGCACGGTCACGCACTTCTGCCCGGCGAGCGTCACGACCGCCGCCGGCACGGTCACGTCGGGCCGCAGCCCGGCGAGGAGTCTCGTCAGCCCGGCCGGTGTGAGCGTGCCCCCGGGCGACGGCAGGGCGATCACGCGGTAGCGGGCCGGCCCCTCGTCGCCGGAGTCTTCCGGCACCGCGACGACGGAGCCGTCCGCCGTCGGGAAGTTCATCGTGCGGCGGCGGCGTTCGCCCGGCAGGCTGACGCGCAACTTCAACCCCGCCGGCTCGAACGGCGTCCACGCCGCTCGCCAGTCGGTGACGATCGCGTCCGCCGCGTCCGCCTCGGTCGGGGCGACGAGGCGCGGCTTGGGCGGCGGCCGCGTCAGGTTCGTCGGCGTCGGCGCGGCGACCGGCGGCGGAGAGGGCACGACCACCATCGGCTCGACGACCGGTTCGGGGGCCAGGATTCGCCAGACGACGTGCCCCGAAAACCCCAGCGCCGCGACCAGCGCGACCACGAACACGCCGCCGACCCGCCACGCCGCCCCACTCGACGCGCGCGGACGTGACGACCCGAGTGGCACCGGCATCAGGGCAGTGAGCGTCACCGTCGGGATCGACGCTTCCGGCGGTTCGACGCGGCGCACCGTGGCCCGCCGTGCGGCGTCGGCCGGCACGGGCACCGCACTGCCGCAGTACGGACAGGTGAATGCGGTCGCCCCCTCGGCGAGGGCGTCCGGCACGGCGGACGTCGCGCCGCACGCCGCACAGCAGCCGGTGCGCGTCACCGGGCTTCCAGCGCGGCGACCCGGGCTTCCAGTGCGGCCAACCGGGCTTCCAGCGCCCCACCGGCAGGCCCACTGTGAACTTCGGGCCGGTGCGGGTGCGCCACGGCCGTCGCCAACTCGTCGGCCGTGTGGAAGCCGTGGGTCACGACCGCGCCGCGCCCGCCGGCCCCCGACACGTACACCACCAGCTTGCGGTCCGCCAGGGTCTTGAGCAGGCCGCGCAACTCGTCCAGGTCGGCGATCTCCTCCATCCGACTGGCCCGGCCGCGCAGGTCGCCCTCGCTTTGCGGCCCGCGCAACAGCAGCTCCGCCATGACGGCCATCTCGACCTTGGTCACCCGCCAGAGTTCGTACAGTTGGTGCCGCCAGCGGTCCGCCCGGCTGCCGGTCATCTTGACGACGACCCCCTTCTTCTGCAGCGCGTCGAGCGCCTCTTCGACCGCGTCGTCGTCCAGGTCGTAGACCGGGTCGCGGTTCGACTTCTGGTTGCACCCGACGACGGTGCTGTTCAGCGTCATCGGGTAGGCGTCGGGCGACTTTGAAGTCTTCTGCTTCTCGATCAGCACGCCCAACACCCGCCGCTCGTGGGCCGGGATCGGCTGCCAGTTCGCCACGTCGTCCATCGGGAAACCCTTTCAGAATGCGCGCCGGTCAGGCCTTGCCGCGGATCGCCGCCTTCAACACGTGTTTCAAACGGCCTTCGATTTTGAGGTGGGCCTGATCGACCTCTTTGTCGCCCAGTTGCCGGCCGGCGACGCGGTACGTCAGGGCGTAGGCCAGGCTCTTGGTGCCGGCCGGGATACTGTCGCCGCGGTAAACGTCGAACAGCGTCGCGGCTTCGAGCACGACCCCCCCGCCGGCGACGATCTCCGCCGTCACGGCCTCCGCCGGCGTCTCCTGCGGCACGACCACCGCCAGGTCGCGGAGGGTCGGCGGGAAGGCGCTCACCGGCCGGTAGGCGAAGCGGGCCGGGACGAGGGCCGCGATCGCGTCCAGGTCGAACTCGGCCAGGGCGGTCCGCCGGTCGGCCAGGTGCTTGAACCCTTTCGCCGTCCGCGGGTGCAGTTCGCCGAGGTGGCCCAGTGTCACCCCGTTGACACTCACGACGGCCGCGCGGCCGGGGTGCAGGTAGGGCACCTCCTTCGCCGGCGCGAAACTCGCGGCCGGCAGGTGGAGCGCCGCGAACAGCGCTTCGACGACGCCCTTCAAGTCGTAGAAGTCGCACGCCGGGGGAGCCGCCCCGAGCGCGTCGTCCCAGGCCGCGACCGTCCGCCGGCCGGCCAGCACCAACGCGAGGCGGCGTGGCTCCGCCGGCAGGCCCGTCGGCTCGGCGTGGAAGACCGGCCCCAACTCGAAAAACGCGACCCCCGGGGCGCGGCCCGGTTCGAGGTTTTCGTTGGCGACCGTCAGCAACCCAGGCAACAGCGTCCGCCGCAGAACCCCGCGCTCCGGCGAGATCGGGTTGAGGAGCTTGACCGGCGCGGGGAACGCCTCGGCGAACGGCCGTTCGGCGGCTTCCCCGGTCAGGGTGTAGTTGATCGCTTCGCTGAGGCCGAGATCGACGAGCGCGTCCTGCACCGTCTGCTCGAAGGCGAGCGAATCGTTGCCCGACTGCGGCGGCAACTCCAGCGGCAGCAGCCGCGACGGCAAGGTATCGTACCCCAGCACGCGGGCGATCTCCTCGATCAAGTCCGCCGCCCCGGCTTGCACGTCGAGCCGCGTCGCCGGGACCGTCACCGTCCGGCCCCAGAGGCTCTCTTTCACCGTGAATTGCAGGGCCGTGAGGATGCGGTCGATCTCGCCGTCCAGCGGCCGGAAGCCGAGCACTCGCTCGACCTCGCGGAACGAAAGCTCGATCACCTGCGGGGGCACCGGCGCGGGGTACGCCTCGACGACGCCGGAAAGCACCTCCCCGCCGGCGTACTTCGCCAGCAGTTGGGCCGCCCGCCGCGCCGCGACCGGCACCAACTCCGGGTGGACGCCGCGGGTGTAGCGGGTACTCGCCTCGCTGAAGAGCGTGAAGTGCCGCGCCGTTTTGCGCACGCTCACCGGGTCGAACGCCGCCGCTTCGAGGAGGATCGAAGTCGTCGCCGCGGTCACCTCGGTGTCGAGGCCGCCGCGCACCCCGGCCAGCGCGATCGGCCCGACGGCATCGGCGATGACGAGGTGGTCCGGCGTCAACTCGCGCTCGACCGCGTCCAGCGTGACGAGCTTCTCGCCGGCCCGCGCCCGCCGCACCGCAATCGCCGGAACGCCCCCGCCGGCCCGCTTCACCAGCACGTCGTAGTCGAAGGCGTGCAGCGGCTGACCCGTCTCCAGCATGACGTAGTTCGTCACATCGACGGCGTTCGAGATCGGCCGTTCGCCGGCCGCCTGCAGCCGCGACCGCACCAGCCGCGGCGACGGCCCGACCTTGACGTTGCGAATCAACGTCGCCGAGTAGCGCGGGCAGAGTTTCGCGTCCTCGATGGCCACCGTCACCTTGCCGGCGATACTCTCGGCGACCGTCGTCACGCTCAGGTCCGGCTCGCAGACCGGCTTGCCCGTGAGCGCCGACACCTCCCGGGCCACGCCGAGCAGCCCGAAGCACCGCGCCATGTTCGGCAGCACGTCCACCTCGAACACGACATCCCCCAGTACGTCGGTCGCCGGCGTCCCCGGCACGCCGTCGGCGTCGTCGAGGAGCAGGATACCGTCGTGGTCGTCGGCGATGCCGAGCTCGAAGTTCGACATGCACATCGCGTCGTTCATGATGCCGCGCAACTC
>JAYTSV010000170.1:0-16105 GCA_043745465.1 Fimbriiglobus sp. | reverse complement strand
AGCGGGTTCTCGGTGTCGCACAGGTGCTCGATGGCCTTGCGGATGTCGCGGCGCATCACGTCCGACGACATGTCCTTGACGCGGCTCAGGTCGAGGCGTTCGACGAGCTTGGCGTGAATGACCCGCTTCAGCTCTTCGAGGTTCTTGCCGCCGCCGCTCGTGCCGCCGAAACTGGGGCTGGACAGGCGCGACATGCCCCCGTGCGACCCCTGGTTGCTGAGGCTGTTGAGCTTCGAGATCCCTTGTTGCAGCCGTGACATTCGTTCCCTCTCGCTGTGCGTCCGTGTGGTGCGTTCAATCGTCTCGGGCTGGCAGGACAAGTCGGGTGTCGGGTGTCGGGGTTGGGGTGTCGCAGAACTCAAGGGATGCGTGTGACCAGTTCTGCGACACCCGACACCCGACACCCGATTCGGCCGACCTGAGCCTAGAACCCGAAACCGCCCTTAGCGGCGGCCGAAGAAGCGGAACCCGGGCTTCGTCTTCAACTCGGCCGACGACCCGGTGCCCGCCTTGCCGCTCAGCGCGTGGGCCAGGCCGGCGATGGCCAGTTGCGCCCGACACTTCGGGCTGTGCTTGATCAGCGGTGCCCCGGCGACGCGGGCGGCGATGAGCGGCTTGGTGTCGTTGGGGACCTGCCAGAAGATCGGCTTGCCGATGACCTCCTCGGCCTTCTTCAAGGAGATGCCCTCCTCGATCGACTCGGCCCCGACGCGGTTGACGACGACGCGGATCTTCTCGGCCAGGCCCTCCTCGCTGCCCATGCAGTGGATGAGCCGGACCACGTTCCGCAGGCTGCTCAGTTCGAGTTGGGCGGTCAGCAGGATCACGTCCGACATGCGCATCGCCATGAGGTCGGTCGGGAGCAGGGACTTGCTCAGGTCGAGGACGAGGTGCGAGTAGCTGATCTTCAGCAGGTTCAGGATGCGCTCGACGTGGCCCTCGTGGATCACGCCCATCTCCATGATCTCGAGCGGGTGGCGGAGGATCGCCAGGCCGGTCGCCTCGTGCTTGACGAGCGCCCGCCGCAGGAAGTTCATGTCCAGGCGTTCGATGTTCCGGGCCAGGTCGGCGATGCTGATGTTCTCGATGCCGTTGACTTCGAGCGCGATGTCCGCGTCGCCCAGGGCCAGGTCGAGGTCCACCAGCGCGACCCCGTTGCCCGGTTCGCAGGCCAGGGTGGCGGCCAGGTTGACCGCCAGGGTCGTGGTGCCGACCCCGCCGCGCGACCCGAGGACGGCGACCATGATCGCGGCCCCGGACTGGCGCGGGGACAGGCCGAGTAGGCCGCTGGCGCTCGAGTTGCTACCGGACCCGCCGTCCGAGTGGGATGCGTCGCCCAGCGCCCGCCGCAGGGCGGACAGCATGTCTTCGAGGCCGACGGGGTGCGTGAGGAAGTACTTCGCGCCCTTTTGCAGGGACTGCAACAGAGCCTGGTGGTCGTGGCTGATGGTCAGGATGGGCAGCCGCGGGTAATCGACCGCGAGTTGGCCGATCATCTGGAGCGCGCGATTCTTGTCGGCGTCCAGGGCGACGATGGCCAGGTCCGGCATGGACTGGTTGATGACGTCGTAGAAGTACTCGTACCGGGCACATTCGGCTTCGAGCCAGACGAAATCGACCCCGAGCAACAGCGTGCGCAGAGACTCGCGGGTCGATTCGGTCGGGTCAACGATCGCGATGCGTTGCATGCTCGCCACCGGGTCTTCGCAAATGATCCGCCGGGGTCCGTCCTGGAGCGGCGGTCAAACTCCGGCCCTCATCCCGAGGGCCGGTTCGGTTCGTCTCTAAACTTCCGTCGTCGTCGTCGTCGTTACTGCGGGGGGGCCGGCGGCGGCAGTTCGATCGCCGGGATCGTCGCCGGCTCGGTGGCGACCACCGGCATCAGGGTCGGCATCGTCGCCGGGGCCGTGCCGGGCGTCGTCACCACGCCGGACCGGGCGAAGTTGCCGGCCGGGGGCATCCCGGGGACCGGGTTCGAGCACCCGGGGATGGCCCGGCCGTCCGCCCCGATGCACGGGTACATGCCGGCCGTCTTGTCGTTCTTGTACGCCGGCTCGAAGTGGCCGTTCTGCCACGGCCGGCGTTGGCCGCGCGGGGCCTCCAGGAGGCTCTCCAGGAACAGCTCGTAGTCGTCCGGCGAGCGGGTCTCCTTGCCCGGCACGCGGCGGGGCACCTGGTTGCAGTCCATCGCGTCCACCAACCGCGGGGTCACGAGGATGATCAGCTCGGTCTCGCGTTCGATGTGAGTGACGCTGCTGAACAGCGCCCCGAGGTAAGGCACGTCGCCGAGGTAAGGCACCTTGCTGGCGCTGGCCTGGACTTCCGTCTCGAGCAGGCCACCGATGGCGTAGGTCTGGCCCGGCTCCATCATCACGCTGGTGCGGAGCGAGGTCTCGGTGAAACCCGGCGTGAGCGTCGTGCCGATGGTCAGGCCGCGACTGGTGTTGACGCTGCGGATCTGCGGGTTGATTTCGAGGTAGATCTTGCCGTTGCCGAAGACGATGGGCAGCACTTCGAGTTGCGTGCCGATCTGCTCCAGGATGACACTCTGGCCGCCGAGTCCGGTGGACGGCCCGAAGGTCGCTTGCTGGCCACCGACGCGGAGGAAGGCCGGGCGACCGGACTGGGTGACGGCCTTCGGCTCGGAGATGAACTTCGCCAGGCCCTCGGTGCGGAGTGCCCGCAAGGCCGCGGCGAAGTTCGCGGGCACGATGCCGACGGCGAGATTGGCCTGCGACGTGACAGCGATGCCGCCGATACCGCTGGTCGTGCCTCCGGTCGGGAGCGTGGCGAGGCCGCCCAGAATGCTAGCGAACTGCCCCGTCGTTCCCACCACGCCCAACGAGACGCCGCGCTCGCGGATCTCGGAGCGGTCCACCTGGGCGATGACGAGGTCGATCAGGACGTGTTGGACGCCGCCGATCTGCAGGGCGTTGATGACGTTCGAGGACGACCCGCCGACGGCCGAGGTGGCGATCTTGATAACGGTGTCGGCGTCGTCTGCGCGGTTCACGTACCCGCTGACGATGATCGCGCCGCCGGCGGCTGGGGTGATGATCACGTTGGCGGTGGGGACCGTCTGCTTGAGGATTTTCCGCAGCAGCTCGTAGTCCGGTTGGACGAGCACGTCGATCGTCGTCGTCGTCTTGTCGGCGAACTGGATGGTGACCTTGGTCAACCCCTCCTTCTTCGCGGTCAGTTGCAGGAGCCGGGGGTTCTGCAGGTCGGTCGTGGCGAAGACGATTTCTTCGTTGGCGATGGCGATGCCGGTGATCGCCTTATTGGTCTTGGGGTCGTACTTGACGAGGTTCCCGAGCGGGGCGATGACGGCCCCGGTGAACTGGTCGATGCGGGCCTCGGCCGGGCCGGCCACCGGGGGCTGGGCGTGGACCGCCGAACCGCCCAAGATCGCGGCGACGGCGACCAGTCCTGCGAGCATCCGCAAGCGTGTCAAAGTTGTTCGGCGCATCCTTACACCTCTCCCCTAGCTAAGTGTGACGAGAATCCTTCTCGCCGTGACGTATCCTTCAAACCCCCTGCGCACCGCGGGGCGACCGCGAGGCTCGGGCTTGGCCCCCCCCGAATGGAAGGGGCCTCACCCTGGTGTTGCTGTGGTGCCCGGCATCGGCCCGGGCTTGCGGGCCGGGTCTTACACCCGGTCCCCTTCCTTCGCCGGCTCGCCGGACTTCGGGGCCGCTTTCGGCGCGGCCTTCGGTTCCGGCTTCTTCTCGGCCTTCGGTTCCGGCTTCTTCTCGGCCTTCGCGTCCGCGTCGTCCGGGGCCGGAATCTTGTCCGGGGCACCGTTCACAGCGATCTCGCCGAGAAACTTGTAATCCCCGTTCGGCAGAACCTGGTAGCGGATCTTCTTCGTGCCGCTGCCCGTCGTGATCGTCACGTCGTGGAACACCGGGGGCAGTTCCGGGGTCTTCTTGACGAGCGGCTCCTCGCCGGCCTCCTTGGGAGTCGAGCCGTCGGTCGGGCCGACTTTCGGCGTGGCCTTGGGGTCGGCCCCGACGAACGACTTGGGCAGGAACTGGCCGGCCGCCAGGTCTTTCGTCACGAACTTACCGGTGGACTCGCGGACGTTCTCGATGCCGTTGGCCGGGGCCGGCTTGACGAACTCCTTCATCTCGAACTTCGTGTCGATGATTTCTTGGGTCAGTTGCGTGCCGGCGGCGATGTCCTCGCGGGCGACGACCAGCTTGACCGTGTCGTCCTTCTTCGTCTTGGCCGGGGTGTCCGACCCGTTGTCCTCGTGGACCGGCACGTCGGCGAGCAAGGCCCACAGTTGCTTGTGCGTCAGGGGCGGCTCGGGGCTGTGCATCGGCGTCTGGCCGACCAGTACGAGCCGCATGTTGCACCCGCGGGTCTTGGCCGCGTGCAGGAGTTCGGCGGTCGCCGAAGTCACGGCGAACGAGACGGTGCCGACGCTCGCGGCGACCGGGTTCTCGGTCTGGATGGTCGAGGACCCGTCCACGGCCAGCACGAGCATGTCGTGCAGGAAGGTGACGACGGTCGCCCGGTCGCCCATCCGCTTGGACGGGATGGAGGCCAGGATGTTGACCTTCGACCCGGGCTGGACGAAGCCGGTCACGGTCTCGTCCAGGGTACACGGGATGGACATCATGCCGTACCCGTCGGGCGGGGCGATGGCGGCGGACTTGGACACGTCCTTGGGGTTGAACGAGTCGCCCTTCCGCATGGTGCGGACGACGCGCTTGTCGGCCAGGTCGTCGATGTTGCCGACGAACACCTGCGGGGCGCTGGCGGCGGGCACGTCGCGGACTTCGACGTACTCGTTGATCGTGTCCTTCTTGAGCCAGGTGCCGACGGGCAGGTCCTTCGCGGCGACGAGCACCGGGACGGTTTCCTCGGACTTGGTCTTGTTGCCCGCGCTGATCTGCGAGGTCAGCACGGCGGCGACGAGGCCGCACGCGACGGCCACCGCGACCAGGATCATGTTCTTCTGCTTCATCGCTGCACCCCTCCAGGTGTACGCAATTCGGTTGCGGTGCGGACCGCTGGCGCCGTCGGAAAGGCTCGCAGCGTGTGCGGCGTCACGAGGGGGTGTGACGCCGACGCCGGCGGGCTGCCGCCAACAATTGGCGGGCTTCCAACCGTCCCCACGTTGACGGGCCAAACAGAAACACGGGGGACGACTGCGGGGGGGACGCCCCGATTGTTCGCGGGTCGCGTCCGGTTCCGCGACACTGTCGCGGTTCCGGACGGGAAAACCCTAGAACGCTTCTCCCGCTTCGCAAGAAAAAGGCACGGAACCCTCAACCTGCATCTGCGGCGTATGCCTTGCGTAGCACCCGACGCCTAATCCTTCGACGCCGTGCAGTCCAGGCCTTCACCATTTCCCGAAATACCGGCACGACCGGCCTTACCAGCACCGCCCCGAACCCCTCAAACTCCGGTCGCGCGGAAGACTCCGGTCGCTCACGTTCTCGGCTCGCCTCGGTTAATTCTCGACGAACAGGATGTACCACAGGTAGCCCAGGAAGCCGGCGCACAGGGGCACGCCGTAGGGCAGCCGCCACCAGTCCTTGCGGCGGGAGTTAGCCCGCGCCGCCGCCTGCTCGGGGCCGGCCGTGACCATGACCTGCAGGTCGGTGATGATCTCGCGGAAGTTGCTCGCGTTCTTGTGCACCTGGCGGCGCATCGCCATGATGACCAGGCCGAACACCCCGCCGATGAGCACGCCGACGGCGAAGCTCCACCACAAGATGGTCAGCCCGAGGCCGGTGCCGAAGTACGCGCCGAGCCACGACCCGAAGCCCATCGTCATCTTCACGTCCCCCTGGCCCATGCCGCCGATGAACAGAGCCGGGAACAGGAACGCGAACCCGACGGCCGTGCCGGCGAGGGCCGCGCCCAGGCCGCCGGTGTTCTCCGCGTCGAACCCGGGGATGGCCAGAATGCCCAGGTCGTGCAGCCCGCCCAGGTACCACCCGCTGACGACCAGCGACAGGGTACACCAGTTGGGCACCTTGAACGCGTACCCGTCGATGATCGCGGCGACGACCATGCCGACGCAGATGATGGCCAGCGGCCCGAGGTTGTGCGGCACCTCGTCGATGGTCAGGTGCCAGCCGAACTGCTCGACGGCGGCGGCGGCGGCCCAGGCGGCCAGCGCCCACAGGACGGCGATGAACGGGATGCGGACCAGGCCGACGACGAACTCGCGGTCGATGCCCAGGTCTTCGGCCGACCCCGGCCGGGCCAGCGACGGCGTCGTCAGGCTCGGCGTGGTCAGGGCGGGCGGGGCAAGCCCGGGGGTGCTCAACTCGTTGGTCATGATGACAGGTCACCTCGGGGGGGTGCGGGGCACGGATCGTGAAAGGGGGAGCGGGCGACGGAAGCCCGCAAAACCGCGCAAGCGTAGAACGCGATTTCGCCCCGAGCCACCGGCGTGGGGGGACTGGGGCGGACAAACGCCGAAAGCCGAGCCGGGTGACCGGCTCGGCTTTCGAGGGATTCGTCAGCACGCCCCGGGCATCGCGCCCGGGGCCGAGGCTCAGCTACCGAGGGCGGAGCCGACGCGGCTGAACTGGGCGTTGGCGGTCGAGCCGATCGTGGTCACGGCGGCGATGCACACGACGATGATCAGGGCGAGCATCACGGCGTACTCGACGGCGGTCGGGCCGTCTTCCTTCTTGACGAACGAGACGACGCTTTTGATGAGCTTGTTCACGAGAGACTCCTGGTCGGGGGTGAAAAAATAAATCGTAGCCGTTGCCGTCCGCGGTCCCGGGAAGTCCGGGCCGAAGATGTTCTGGGGGGTGCCGACCGGACCCGCGATCGGGCCAGGGACCGACACCGAAGACTGTTCCGAGGGACCGCATCAAGTGCCCGTTTGCAGGGCTGTCTTGAGGGTCGCGTTGCCGAACACGGCGTTCGTACTGGAGCCCAAGGTCGTCACCGCGGCGATACACACCACGATGATTAGGGCCAGCATGACCGCATACTCGACGGACGTCGGGCCGTCATCGCTTTTGATGAAAACCACGACGCGCCGAGCAATCGCGGTGAACATGAGTCACCTCTTTTGCAAGGACGGTACTTGTGGTCGGGGCGGGAGAAAGCTGCGGTCGGTTTGACCCGGTCGCGTCGTCGTCCGGCCCCATCACGACGGAACCCTAGGTCACGACATCGGGCTGTCAAATCGCACCAACCGGAAAATAGCCCCGGGCCGGGCGGACCGGTTCCGGGCCGTCCGGTTTCACGACAACCACACCGGCGGCCGGCCGTTCGTGAGCCGAACTGGCCCGAAAATCGAATCCGTCGCGCGAAATGTGCGGGCGGCACCGAATCCGAAAGACCGGGAGATTTTTCGCACGGGTTGCGTCTGAGTAGTGGGGACGCTTATTCCGGTTTCGACTTGATCGGCGCGCGAATCCGGCTCTAATTATCCGTGCGACCCTCGCCCCACGAGCTTCCGCATCATGACACGGCCTCGCCCACTCCCCGCCTCGCCCGCCGTCCGGGCCGTCCGCCCCGCCCCTCCCCGTCCGGGCGCGCGGTTGCACCTGCTCGCCCTGGAAGCCCGCTGGAACCCGGTCCGGTTCGACTTCCGGTTCGACGACGACGCCGGCCGCGGGGGCGCGGGCTTCTTCGACTCCGTCCCCAAGGTGCAAGCCCTCCAGGACGCCGGCAAGCAGATCGCCGCACAACTCGGGGACACGCTGACCGCGATTTCCCCGGACTTGACGCAGAACAACACGTGGACGGCGCAGTACGTCAACCCGGCCACCGGGGGGAACGCGCTGCGGACGAATCTCGCGGTGCCGCAGGACGTGATCGTCGTGTACGTCGGCGGCCGGGCCGGGCTGGCGGGCGACGGCGGGGTCGCCTTCGCGGCCCCCGGGAGCGTGGCCGCCGCGACCGGCGGCGGCCCGTTCCAGGACGCCGTGCGGACCCGCGGCCAACTCGGCGCGTGGGGCCTGAGTGGCAAGCACACCGACTTCGGCCCGTGGGGCGGGTCGATCAGCTTCGACGCGAACACCAACTGGTACTTCGGCACCGACCCGGCCGGGGTCGGGTCCGGGCAAGTGGACTTCCGCACGACCGCGCTCCACGAACTCGGCCACGTCCTCGGGTACGGCACCAGCGACTCGTGGTTCGACGGGGTGACCCAGTACGCCGCGGACGGCAACTGGTACTTCACCGGCCCGACCGCGGTCAAGACCTTCGGCGGCAATGCCGTGCCGCTGGACTTCGCCGAATCGGGCGGGGCGCACTGGGCGCGGGGCGTGCGGTCGCCGCAGGACGGCAACGCGCCGGCGCTGATGAACGCCGACCCGGCCGACGGCCGGCCGCGCGCGTTCACCGCGCTCGACCTGGCCGGCCTCAAGGACATCGGCTGGGAGGTGTCCGTCCCGGGACCCGGCGGCGGCGGCGACCCGCCCCCCGTACCGCCGTCGCCCCCGGCCGGCGGGAAACTGGCCCCCTTGCCGAGCGACGAGTTGACCATCGTCACGCCGGACGCCGGACGCATCGGGGACGTGCTGGCGTACAACCCGAACGGCACCCTGCGGACCGAGTTCACGCCCTACGGCAACTTCACCGGCGGCGTCCGGGCGGCGTCCGCCGAGGTCAACGGCGACGGGTACGCGGACATCGTCACCGCCCCCGGCCCGGGCATGAACGCCGAGTTGCGCCTGTACGACGGCACCGACGACCACTTAATGCGGTCCTGGCTCGCCTACGAGGAAGGGTTCACCGGCGGGGTGTTCGTCGCCGCCGGCGACCTCAACGGCGACGGGTACACCGACATCGTCACGAGCGCCGACGTCGGCGGGGCCGCGCGGGTCCGCGTGTTCGACGGCAAGTCGGGCCTGGTCCTCGACGACTTCTTCGGCATCGACGACCCGGCCTTCCGCGGCGGTGCCCGCATCGCCCTCGGCGACATCAACGGGGACGGCCGGCCCGACCTGGTCGTCGCGGCCGGTGCCGGCGGCGGGCCGCGCGTCGCCATCTTCGACGGCGCGTCGCTGGGCCGCGGCCGGCCCGAGAAGTTGGTCGGCGACTTCTTCATCTTCGAGCCGGTCCTCCGCGACGGCGTCTTCGTCTCCGTCGGCGACATCAACCGGGACGGCCGGGGCGACCTGGTCGTCGGGGCCGGCCCGGGCGGTGCCCCGCGCGTCTTCATCGCCAGCGGCATCGACCTCCTCGCGCCCGCCGGCCCAGTCCTCACGCCGATCGCCAACTTCTTCGCCGGGGACGTGACCAACCGCGGCGGCGTCCGCGTCGCCGTCAAGGACTTGGCCGCCGGTGCCGGGACCGAACTCGTCGTCGTCCCCGGCAAGTCCGCCGGGTCGGCCGTCCTGCACTACCTCGACAGCGAACTGACCGTCGCCGCCACGCCCGTCCCCGCGTCGTCCCGCCACGCCTTCGAGCCGGCCTTCAACGGCGGCGTGTTCGTCGGCTAACCCGCCCCGAATCGAAAGGCTATTGATGCCGTCGCTGTTCGCGCTGGACCCCGAGGAACTCGCCCACGACTCGGGCAAGAAAATCCTCGTCAGCATCGTCGTCACCCTCGTGACCGCGACCCTGTCGTTCGTCATCGGCCGGTATTGGGGCCGGTACAAGGCCCGCCGCGAGTGGGACTCGAAGGAGTTCCTCGGCCGCGTCATCGTCAGCCTGAACATCTTCGACGCCGGCACGCTGAAGATTCGCACCGTCCTGGAGCGGTCGATCGAGGACGTTTTTTTGAACGCCGTCGCCATCGAGAAGGTGCTGACCGCGGCCAAGCAGTGTACCCCGACGCGGCCGATCCTGCCGATCCCCGTGGCCGACCGCTGGTACATCCTCAACTACGCCCTGAACGCGGTGGCCGAGCACTTCGCGGCCGGACAACTCCGCCTCGACGCCGGGCTGCCGGTGACGAAACTCCGGTACGCGATGTTCCTGACCTGCGAAGTGTTGGGCGACGAGCGCATCCGCAAAGTCCGGGCGATGCTCGTCAAGGAGGAGCACTTGCTGGCGTTCCCGTACCCGGACACCGTGCCGGCGTTTGAACGCCCGCTGCACGCCAACCGCATCGACACCCTCCGCGCCGCCGCCGCCCTGTACGCCCGCGAGCGCGACAACTTCCTCGTCCTCGAAGCCTGCGTGTAGGGTCGGCGACCCGAGAGCGTGAGCGACTGGAGATCGAGGAATCTCCGGTCGCTACAGCGGAGTTCGCGTTCGCGTCGTTGATCCCGTCGAACTCCGGGTTTCGGCTCCGCCGCAGGCGACTCTTGTTAGCCCGACGCGCTAGCGAGGGACGATGGGTCATTGAGAAAGAAGGAGGTCGTCGGCCGAAGGGTCAAGATCGTGCCACCTTGCCCTCGACCGCTCGACCCTCGCTAGCGCGTCGGGCTAACCCGAGTCGCCTGCGGCGGAGCCGAAAACCTCGCCGAAACTCGGAGTTCGACGGGATCAACGACGCGAACTCGAACTCCGCTCTAGTTGCGGCCGTCGCGCTCGAACTCGGCGACGGCGCGGGACCAGAAGAACCAGCCGAGGGGGGCGACCAGGGCGGCGGGGACGCACGCCAGCGCGGTCCAGAACGCCCAGTCCATCTCGTTCAGGTTGACCCACAGACCGAGCGGGAAGAGCGTCACCAGCGCGACGGCCGGCAGCAGCCACAGGGCGGCCTTCGTCGCGGTCCGGCAGCGGACCGACAGGAGCAGCCCGTAGCCGACGATCATCGGCACGCTGGCCACGACGAACACGAGGACCGGCGGGGCGACCGTCGGCACGCGCGAGAACAGGAAGCCGACGGGGATGAACAGGCCGGCGGGGATTCCCCAGCCGAGCGCCCGGAGGAGGGCGGTGCGGTACTTCGGCCGGAGGATTTTGCGGCGGTCCACGGGGATCGTCAGCAGCGATTCGAGGGTGTTCCGCTGTCGCTCCTTGACGACCGACCCGGTCGCGGCCAGGCCGATGACGATCAGGTACAAGAAGAAGCCGCCACTCCCGGAGAGCAGGAAGAAGCCGGCGGCGAACGATTGGGCACTCTCGCCGAACCTGCTGACGAGCAAGGCGAGGGCAACGATGAAGCCGAAGCAGGCGATGACCAGCCCGCCCGCGATGCCGACGGCGACGAGGACGCCGCGGATCGACTCGTCGTCCGACGTGAACTTGTGCCCGGTCGTGTGCTTCTCCTTCCAGACGAACGGGTCGCCGTCGCCGATGCGCGGCCGCTGCTTCGCGGCGAACAGCAGCGGCGTCCGCACCGGCGGCGGGCGCAGGCGTTGGCGCAACCGCGGGGCGGCGGCCGGCCGCGTCGTCACGGCCACCGGGTCGGCACTCGGCTCCGGGGCGACGGGGGCACTCAGCCGCCGGGCGATCGGCAGCGCGGCCGCCGTCGGTTCGAGGATTTCGAGCGGCGCGTCGATCACTTCAAAGTCCGCGTCCGTCGCCCGGTCGGGTCGCCCCCGGCGGCGGTCCCGGTCCCGGCGGCGGTCCCGGTCCCGGTCCCGGTCCCGGGGGTAGGCCCGCAGCCGGCGGGTCCAGCGAATGCCGAGGAGCACGGCCACCGCCGCGACCAACAGTTCGGCCAGCGGGTAGCCCAGGCCGATGCCCAAGAACATCGCGGGCGAGGCTTCCCCGGCGTACAGGTAGGCGACCGCGCCGAACGGCCCGAAGTACGGCCCCGCCCCGCACCCGGCGAAGACGAACAGGGCGGTCAGGCCGTAGGCCCGGAAGAGCGCCCCGCGGTACGTGTCCGCGGCCATCGCGGCGGCCGCACTGATCGCCGCGAGCATCGTCACGGTCCCGGCCGTGAGCAGGTAGCTCATGAGCAGGAAGTTGATGCTGACCCCGCCGTACAGTGTCGTCATCGACAGGATCGGCAGGCCGGCGAACATGATGCCCAACAGGAAGACGAGCCGGCCGGCGAACTTGCCCGTCAAGATTTCCCGGCTCGTCAGGTCGCTCGCCAGGAGGTAGTCGAGCGTCTTCTTCTCCTTCTCCTCGGAGATACCCCCGGCGGCGTAGGCCGGGGTGAGCAGCATCATGATGCCGAGTTGGGCGAGGACGAACGTGAGCGCGAAACCCCGGCCGAACCGCGCCGATTGTTCGATGGACATCGACTGGCTCGTGCCGAAGAACACGTCGGCCGGGCTGACGTTCCAGAACCAGAGTTGGGTGAAGCTGGTGAGGACGAACAGCAGGGTCGCGGCGAGGATGAACCGTCCGCGCATGTCCTGGCCGCGGCGGGCCAGGCGGATCAACTCCCAGCCGAAGAGCGGGCCGATCAGGCCGGCGCGGGGGCGTTTCTTGGCGGGGGTCGGCTCGCTCACGGGGGGCACTCGGGGTGTCGTCGCGTCGGGCCGATTCGGGGACGGCGGGGAAGAACTTCACCACAGAGTCAACAGAGGAAACAGAGCAGACCCGGGCAAAATCGAGTGCGTTGAAGAGGGCGAACGCCGTCGTCGTTCCCACCCGACCGGCGGAGCTACCCTTCTGCCGTCTCGGGTTGCTCTGTTGGCTCTGTTCGCTCTGTGGCGAATCGGATTTTGCTCGCCGTCACTTCCGGTCTTGCAAACCCAGGGCTTGGCCGGCGAGGCCGTAGGGGCGGAAGGTGCCGCGGCCCCAGGCGTCGAAGCCTTCGGCCGGCCGCTTGTCGCCCGCGGCGGCGTTGTTCCGGGCGACCCACAGGCGGCCCCAGGCGGTGCCGCTGCGGGCGTCCTTGATGTCGGCCGGGACTTCGACCAGCGTCTCCGCGGCCGGCTTCGCGGTGCCGGTCGTGAACTGACCGCGCAGCCCCTCGGCCCTGGCCCAGGCGCGGGCGTCGTCGCGGGCGATGCCCTTGGCGAACTGATCGACCCGCTCCGGCTGGTTGGCCCGGCCGGCTTGCAGGGCCAGCCGCACGAGCAGGGCGTCCGGGACTTCGCCCAGGTCGCGCTTGCGGCCGTCGGCGGCGTACACCTCGCCTGCCGCCGCCACCGCCGGGCCGGGTTCGGAGGACGACTCCGCGATTTGCGCCAGCAACCGCAAGCGGCTGTCGGTCCGGCCGGGGCGCTTGGCCACCTCGATCGCCTCCCCGGGCTTGTTGGTCAGCAGGAAGAGCAGGCCGTAAGTCGCGCGGGGGGTGTCGTCGAGCGGACCCGGGCCGGGCGAGTACGGCGGCACTTTCAAGCCCGCCGGGACGGGGTCGAGCGTCTGGGCCACGGCCACGAGCGGGGCCGGCGGCGTGCGGCCGGCGACGAACGTCGGCAGCAGCGCGGCGACCGACGCACTGATGCGGGCCGGGTCGGGGCTGGCCTTGGCCGCCTCGAAGATCGCCACGGCCGTCGCCTCGGGGTGCTCGGCGTCGTTGAACAGCGCCGGGACGAGCCGCTCGACGAGGTCCGCCTGGTTCACCTTGGCCAGGTCGCGGGTGATCCGCCGCAGCACGCCGTACCGGGCGTCCAGGGCGACGGGCCGGTCGCGGTTGAGCATGGCCGCGAAGGTCTGGCGGAGTTCGCCCTGCACGTCGTGGGCCTTCTCGTTGATCCGCGACCGGGCCGCCCCGGCGGCCTGCGCCACGTAGCGGATGCGCTGCCCGGCATCGACCTGCTCTTGCGTGCCGCCGAGGGCGAGTTGGGCCGCGGCGAGCTCTGCGAACAGCGCGTCCCGGCCGAACGAACCCGGCTGGGCTTCGAGTTCCTGGCGGGCCTTGCCGAACTGCGTCATGGCGTCGGCCAGGTCCTTCGGCCCCTTGTTCTCCCGGCGGGCGGCGTACTCCCCGGCCGCGATGAACAGGCCGGCGCGGAACAGCGGGATTTCGGCCTTGGGCAGCAGCGAGTCGTCGGGCGGCAAGTCCTTGAGCGCCAGGCCCATCGTCTCGACTTCCTTGGAGTCCGCGCGCGACCCCCGGTAGGCGACGACACTGGCCACGAGCAGCCCGACGACGACGACCGGGAAGGCGACGACGAAGACCTTTTGCCACACCGGCCGGGGTTCGAGTTCGACGCCCAGGCCGGCGTCGCGCAGGGACTGGCCGCTGACGTACCCGGCGTCGGTGGACGAGGTCACGTCGGCGAGTTGTTCGATCTTCCGGCCGGCCGGCATCCCGTCCTTGCGCCAGTCGGTCTTGCCGCCCTTGGCCGCGGGAACGGGGACGCGCTGGCGGGTGCGGCACTCGGGGCAGAGCACGTTCTTGCCCTGCTTGTCCCAGGGTTCCGTCCACTGGTGGTCGCAGTTGTCGCACTTGACGCCGATGACCCGCGTCTCGACCGGCACCTCGTCCGGGTCGTCGTTCAGCGCCGTGAGCGCGGCCGTCTCCACGTCGAACGCCGGCGGCGGAACCTTCGCCACGGGCTTGGCGGCGGGCCGGGCGGCCGGCTTGGCGGCGTTCGCTTTCAGGGCCGCGAGGGTCGGGGCGGTGCCGGTCCCGGGCTTGACGGGGACGGCGAAGACGGTGCGGCACTCGGCGTTCGCGCACGTCACCTTCTTCCCGGCCAGTTCGTCCTTGAGCCGGTAGGCCTTCCTGCAAGCCGGGCACTGCATTTCGATGGCCATGCGGGCAACTCGGGGTTCGGTGGGCGAGGTTTCCACCCCATTATGAACCGTCCGGCCCCCGCCGGCAATCGCCGCCCCGTTAATCCGCCCGGGCCGCGTACAGCCCCTTCTCGCGGATGAACTCCTCGACCGCCCGCGGCACCAGGTAGCGGATGCTCTTGCCCTCGCGCACCCGCCGCCGCAAGTCCCGGCTGGCGATCTCCATGAGCGGGCAGGCCACGACCCGCAGCCGCACGTCCCCCGGCCCGACGCCCAGACTCGCCGCCAGCGCCCCGGCCGAGACCAACTCGACCCCCGGCCGCGGCACGACGATCAGTTCGGCCAGCTTCAGCAACTCCCGCGGCTCGTACCACGTCGGCAGGTCGTGCAGCGAGTCCGCCCCGACGACCAGGCTGAACTCGTCCCCCGGGTGCCGGTCGGCCAGTTCGCGCAGCGTGTTCACCGAGAAACTCGGCGGCGGCAACTCCTTCTCGACGGCGTCCACGACGAACGCCGGCTGCCCGGTCGTGGCCAGGGTCGCCATGTCGCACCGGGTCTCGAACCGCGTCAGGACGCGGTCGGTCTTGTGCGGCGGCTTGTAACTCGGCAGGAACCGCACGAGCCCCAGCCCGGCCTCGTCCCGCACCCGCTCGGCGAGGACCAGGTGCCCGACGTGAACGGGGTCGAACGCCCCGCCGAAAATCCCGACGCGCATCGCGAAACCTCTGCTGGCATTGCCAAGCTCAAGTGAGTTGAAGGGAGTCGCGTTGCTCCGGCCGGAGCCGAGCCGCCAACTCGGTGCGGTGCCGGTCCAAAATGTCCATCATCTCGTCGTCGTCGATGTCGGCCAGGGTGCGGCCGAGGTGAACGTCGCCGAGGAACCCGAGGTGGGCCATGAGTTGGCCGAGCCGCACGTCCGGGGACAAGGCCCACACTTCGGCGAGCGCCGCCAGAATCTGTTGTTGAGTGAGTGGAGTCACGGGAGTACGTCTCCAATGGTCGGTTCGGCCGCGAACGCCTTGGGCAACTTCCCGATCACCTCAACCTGGATGAGTTTGCCGGGCGCGAGCTTGGCGATTCGGGTCGCCCGCGTGACGCCATTGTACAGCATCAGGACGCCGTCCGACCCCTCGTACACCCACGGGGCCGGCATCTCGGCGTCCGACCGGCCGTACCGGGAAATCTGCCGGGCCAATTTGGCCGGGTCCGCACCCTGCCGGCGCGACGGCGGAACGCGAAGGTCGCGGGGATCAACGTCGCGGAAGTCGGGCGGCATGGGCCGATGATACGGACTGGAACGCACGGCCGGCCGGTTCTGTGGTGAAAAGCCGAGAGCGACGACCGGCGAGCCAGGAGCGTCAGCGACTGGCGATGTCTCGATCTCCAGTCGCTGACGCTCCTGGCTCGCCGGGGCACTCGCACCGAAAAACCGGCGGGGGAAAAAGTGCGGGCCGAGGGAGTCCTCTTCGACGACTTGCAGATGCTCCCCGATTGACGAACTTCCCCACACTACGTGTGGTGGGGAATAATTCTAGGGGTTACGCAGTTCACTAGTTTTGTACACTAACCAGGCGTGATCGATTTCAGGCTGAAAACAGAAATATGCGACCGTGAGCCGAAATACTTGGTG
>JAYTSV010000169.1:0-50575 GCA_043745465.1 Fimbriiglobus sp. | reverse complement strand
AAGACCGCCGCGGAGCGGCGGACCACACTCAAGACAACGAAACTAGCTAATCTTCCACCCGCCGCGGCGCTCGCGCCCGAGGTGTTTGTTGGCCTCCTGCGTGTTGAACACGTTGCTCTTCGGATCCCAGCCGAGCTTCATCCCGGTGCGCAGCGCGATCGTCCCGATGTGGCACACGATCACCGAACCGGCGCCCACGTCCACGCCGCAGATCGGCGTCTCGCGCGACTTCACGCAGTCGAAGAAGTTGCCCATGTGGTTCGTCGGCACCGTCGGGTAGAGCTTCGGCTTGTCCGCGCCCAGGTCGGCGAAGATGGCCTTGTCGCTCGCCAGCAGCAACCCGCGGCTCACGAACAGGGTGCCCTTGTCGCCCTTCACCAGCACGCCGTTCTCGCCGCCGCCCAGGTCGCCCTTACGGGCGTTGCCGTTGGCGTCCACCAGACCCTTCACGGTGCTCCCGGCGCCGTGGCTCACTTCGACCTTCACGCCGCTCGCGTAGGTGTGGATCACCTTGAACGTCTCGTGGCAGTTGTAGCCGTCGCCCTTGTCGTAAGCCTTCGACGCTTCGGCCACTTCCGTCTGGGTCGGGCCGCTGCCGTCCATGTTCAGCATCCACTGCGCGATGTCGATGTGGTGCGCGCCCCAGTCGGTCATCTTGCCGCCGCTGTACTCGTACCACCAGCGGAACTCGTAGTGGCAGTTCGTCTTGCCGGCCTTCTCGCGGTACGGCACCTTGGCGGTCGGCCCGAGCCAGGTGTCCCAGTCGAGGCCCTCGGGGACGGGGGCTTCGGGGATCGGGCCGCTCTCGGGGTTGCCGCCGATGCGGCACTCGATGAGCTTGACCTTGCCGATGCGGCCTGCCCGGACCACGTCCGTCGCCAGGCGGAACTGCGTCATCTCGCTCCGCTGCTGGCTGCCGGTTTGCAGCACCTTGCCGGTCTCCTTGACGACCTTCTGCAGGGCCAGCGACTCCTCGATCGTGAGGGTCAGCGGCTTCTCGCAGTACACGTCCTTGCCCTTGCGCAGGGCGTCGATGGCGACGAGCGTGTGCCAGTGGTCGGGCGTGGCGACGACGACGGCGTCGATCGACTTGTCGTCGTTGAGCCGGCGGAAGTCGCTGAACGCCTTCGACTCGTACCCGTCCTTCTTGAAGAGTTCGCCGGCCCGCTTGAGGTGCCGGGCGTCCACGTCGCAGGCGGCGACGTGTTGGGTCTGCTTGAACCCCTTGGTCCCGCCGTAGACCTGGAACGCGCGGCTCTGCGGAGAGCCGATGCCGATCCAGCCGAAGTTGATCTTGTCGTTGGCCCCGACGGCCTTCGCCTTGACGGCCCGGACCGCCTCGTCCGCCCCGTGGACTTCGCGGGCGTACCACAGGGGCAGGCCGGCGGCCGTGAGGCCGGCGAGGGACGCGTGCATGAAGCCGCGCCGGGAGAGTGTACCGCGTTCGATCATGGGGGGTCACCGTGTGCGAGAAGGTTCGGGCGGGGAGGGAGAGTCCACCACAGCCCATCATAACAAACCGCCCGCCGCGCTGTCCCGCACAAAACCTCCGGGATACCGCGCCCGCGTTCAGGCTCCACAGCCGACGGTGCGGCGACCCGGCTTACCAAAGCAAACTCAGCAGACCGACCACCAGGCCGAAGGTCAGCCATCCGATCAACTCGCCCGCGAGCCCACTCGCGAATGCGCCGGCGGAGAATTCTTGAAGGTCGGCGGTCCGGCCCCGCGCGCCGAAAAACGCCGTCACGGACCCGACCGGGACGAATAGGACGAAGCAGGCCCACCCGAGCCACCAGGGGCGGCAGTGGTCGGCAAGCAGCCACGGTGCCACCCCTCCGGCACTCGCCCCGGCGACGCCCAGCGCGACAACAGACAGCCGCCGACCGACGCCCGCCCGTTCCGCCGGTTGTCCCGTCGCCGATGGGTCGATGGCGTCCGCCGACCACGCCGGACGTTCCCGCGGGTCGTCGCCGAACGCGGCCCCGACGAGCTTACCCCGCCAGTCGAATTGGGCCTGCGCGACCGCCGCCCGCAGCCGCTCAAGTGAGCCGCCGCTGATCTCCAGGACCGCGAACCGGTCCCGCTCGACGCCCGCCGGTCCGAGCGTCTCGGCGGAGGGCAGGTTGCGGCTGCACGCCGACGCGAGGAGTTCGGCCACTTCGGCCCGCTGCCCGGCCGGGAATAGGGCGGCGACGCGGCTCACGACTCCGGGGCTGAGGGCTTCGGCCATCGTCGTCTTCTCTCCTGCCGAACGCACGACCTCGTCCCGGAAGGGGTGAGCGCGACCTTGATCGTGGTTGTTCGTTGAGTTCCGCGGGGAATTGACCGACCGTTCAAGAATCGCAGTTTGCTGGAGCTGGCCTCTGTAGGGCCGGACCCGCTTCCCGCCGCGGGAGTCGCCGACCCAGGTTGCCGACCGGCCTCACAGAGGCCAGTCCCAGAAGAAAAGAATTCCTGTCGCTATGCCGCCCCCGAACTGACGTTACGGGTTCACCGGGGATGGGACGGGGGTTGCTGGGAGGCTGACGGTCGGCTGGCCGGAGACGTAGGCGGTGCTGACGACGTTCGTCCCCGCCGGCTGCGAGTTCGTCGTGAGGGCGGGGCGGGGCATGACGCGGCGGTAGTGGATTTGCCACTCCTTTTGCGGCGTGGCGACCGTCTTCGTCGTCGTCGTCTCCCGGGACGCGGGCAGGAACGGGACGCTGCTGTGCATCGTCAACTCGGACTGCCGGTCCTGCATGTTCGTCGTCGTGTACCCGGTCGTGACTTCCTTCTCCTCGACGACTTCGTAGTTCGGCCCGAGGTGCGCCTGGATCATCTTCTTGGCGGCACTCTGGTGGTAATTCGGCCACCCGTCGGTGTTCGCCGGGAGGGCGATAATGCCCTCGTCCGGGGTCCGTTGGACCACCCGCGGCGACTGACAGCCGGCCGCCACCAGCACCACGATCACGAGCGCGCGACGCATCGTCAGCCCCCCCACGACAGGAATCGACCGTCCCCCGACGGCCCTTCAAGACACCCCGCATACCGTGCGATCGACGCGCTGTCGAGAGAAGCTGACCGAGCGACCGCCCGACGGCAGCCAAGATTGCCCACACCCGACACCCGACACCCGATCCCCGTCTCTGTGCTAAGCTGTCGGAATGCGTCTGCCCATTCTGCGAGCGTTACTGGTCAAGGAAGCCCGCCGGCACGTGGCCAACCGGGGGGGCATTGCCCTCTGCCTGTTGCTCGTCGTCGCCGCGCTGCTGCTGTCGGTCTTCAACCCCGGGGCCGGGGCCGGCGGGACCGGCGGGGGGGCGCTCATCGACGGCGTCCACCGGTGCATGGTCCAGTACGACCGCGAGACGCCGCTGGTCGTTTACTTGAAGGAGCACACGCCGGACGAGTTGCGGCCGCACGTAATGTTCCAACTCGTCAACGGCGACACGGTCGATGGCATCGTCAACTACCCGCCGGGGACCGGGGCGGTGCGCGTCCGGTCGGCGGCGGCGGGCGGCGGGGTGCGGATCGACGTCTGGCACCCGCCGGGGCACCCGGCCGCGATGGCCCCTTACGAAGCGTGGCTGTGGCAGGCGGTCCACGACGCGACCCACGCCGAGGCGGTGCGGCACCTCCAAGCCGCGAACGTCGATGCCGCCCGCCTGACCGCCCGCGACCCGGCCGACAGCGGAGACCTGTGGGCCGTGCGCGACTCACTCCGCCGGCTGGGTGTCGAGTACGACCGGCTCGCGGCGACCCCCGGGGCGGCGTTGCCGGCGTTGCCGGCCGTCGAGATCCGCCGGCAGGGGTTGGGGGCGAAGGAACTCGACCTGCGCTCGGCCGTGAGCATGGGCATGGTCGTGTTCGCCCTCTACTTCTTCTGCGTCTACCTGCTGCCCACGATGACGTGCGAGGAGCGCGAGCGCGGCGTACTTTTGGCGCAAGCCCTGTCCCCGGCGTCCCCGGCCGAAATCCTCGCGGCCAAGTTCCTGTTCTACCCCGTGCTGGGCATGGCGCTCGCGGCAGTCCTGGCCGGCATCTACAAGCCGGCGATCCTCGGGTCGCTGTTCTTCTGGCTGTCGATCCTGGCCGTCGGCAGCGGCTTCCTGGGCCTCGGCATGACCATCGCCACGCTGGCCCGGACGCAGCGGGCGGCGTTCATGGGGTCGATGTGCTACCTGATGTCGGTCGCGCTGGTCCTGTTCATTTGCCAGCAGAACGGCATCCCGGGCCTGCCGTACCTGGCGATCGAGTACCACGGCCCGCGGATCATCCACGCGGCGATCACGGGGGAAGTGGCCTGGTCGCACTGGGGCAATCTGCTGGCCGCGGCGGGCCTGGGGGTGGCGTGGATGGCCGTCGCCGGGTGGTTGTTCCGCCGTCGCGGGTGGCAATAAATCGCGCGACTGTGCGGTCGTCCGGTCCTGCCCAATCTGCCCATCTTGCCGCGTGCGCTTGGACGGTCGCCGGGTTTGGGTTAAACTCTCCCGGGCGACGGCCTTTCCGTTCCCGGATCGAACCCCGGCCGCGCCTTCGTCACCTTGAGGACACCCCATGTACAGTCTCATTCTCATGTCCGCGATGGCCGGCACGCCGGACGTAGCCGCGTTCGGCTACGGCACCGGCTGCGCCGGGTCGAGTGTCAGTTACTCCGCGTCGTACTCGTACTCGTCGTGGGGCGGGTGTCACGGCCCGGCGTTCCCGCGGCTCAGTGGCTTGGCCCAGGGTGCCGGCCGGTTCGTCGGCGGCGCGGCCCGCCTGGTCGCGTCGCCGTTCCGTAGCATGGGGTGCTACTCGTCGGCCTGCTACGGCTCGTGTTACGGGTCCGGCTACTCGTCGGCCTGTTACGGGTCGTGCTACGGCTCGTCGAGCTTCGGCTCCGCGTGTTACGGGTCGTGCTACGGGTCCGGGTGTTACGGAGCGTCCTGCTTCGGGTCCGCGCCGGTCATCTTCGGCGGCGAATCGTACGGCGCGCCGATGAGCGCCCCGGTCGGCGAGCACTACGGCACGGTCTGCCTGAGCGGGACCGGCACGGACACCGTCGTCGCCGCGCGGCCGACCGTCTCGGTCGAAGTCGCGGGCGACGACAAGGCGACGGCCAGCCTGAGCGTCGAATTGCCGGCTGCGGCGAAGCTGTACGTGGACGGCCACCTGATCGCCGGGGCCGGCGAGGCCCGGCAGTTCCACACGCCCGAACTGCCCCGCGGCCAGGCCTTCTTCTACGAGGTCAAGGCCGAGGTCGAGGTCAACGGCAAGGTCGAAGTCGAGTCGAAGCGCGTCGTCGTCAAGGCCGGCGAGTCGCTCCGCGAGAGCTTCCCCAAGCTGCTGGCGAGCGTCAAGTCCGCCGGCGGCCCGGCGCTGGCCGCGAAGTAACCTCGGGAACGACAAAGCCCCGGGCGAGTTGGTCACCATTGTCGGTGGCTGATCGTGGCGACCGCGGCGGAGCCGAGTGACTTGATGAGTGTGCCGGACGGGTTGACGTGGGCGTCGCGCATCGCGGCGCGGCGGCGGCTCGTGGAATTTCGCCGCCGCCGTTCCCGAGTTCGTTGCCGGTGCCTAAACTGTCACCACGCTGACGTGCCCTGCCCGCCCGGTCCCTTGAAAGGTGTCTGTCGTGAGTTCCGCCCGCTACTCGTTTACCAGCGAATCCGTGTCGATGGGCCACCCGGACAAGGTCGCCGACCAAATCTCGGACGCCGTCCTGGACTTCTGCCTGAAGCACGACCCGATGAGCCGCGTGGCCTGCGAGACGCTCGTCACGACCGACCACTGCACCGTCGCCGGCGAGGTGACGACGAAGGCCCCGCTGACCCGCGTCGCCGTGGACCAGATCGTCCGGGACGCCATCCGCGAGATCGGCTACACCGACCCCCGCATCGGCTTCGCCGCGGACACGTGCCAGGTGAACTGCCTGCTCCACGCGCAGTCACCCGACATTTCGGTCGGCGTGGACACCGGCGGGGCGGGCGACCAGGGGATGATGTTCGGGTTCGCCTGCGACGAGACGCGGACGCTGATGCCGCTACCGATCTACCTGGCCCACCGCCTCGTCGAGAACCATGCCGCGATGCGCCGAGACGGCCGGCTGAAGTGGCTGCGCCCGGACGCCAAGAGCCAGGTGACCGTCGAGTACCTCGGCGACGGCACGCCGGACCGCATCACGACGGTTGTCTTGAGCACCCAGCACGACGACACGGTCTGCGAGAAGGTCGGCGGCAAGAACTTGTTCAGCGCGGCGGCCCGCCGGGAAATCATCGAAAAACTGGTCCTGCCGACGCTGCAGGCCGAGCGGGCCGACCTGATCAAGGGCGACATCGAGTACCACATCAACCCGACCGGCATCTTCCTCGAAGGCGGCCCGCACGGCGACTGCGGCTTGACCGGGCGGAAGATCATCGTCGATACCTACGGCGGCCGCGGCCGGCACGGCGGCGGGGCGTTCAGCGGCAAGGACCCGACCAAGGTCGATCGCAGTGCCGCGTACATGGCCCGGTACATCGCCAAGAACATCGTCGCGGCGAAGCTGGCCAAGCGGTGCGAGGTGCAACTGAGCTACGCCATCGGCCACCCCGACCCGCTGTCGATCTGGGTCGGCACCGAGGGGACGACGGCCCCCGGGGTGACCGAGGACAAGCTCGTCGAGTTGATCCGCGCGCACTTCCAACTGACGCCGAAGGGGATCATCGAGACGCTGAACCTGCGCCGCCCGATCTACCGCGAGAGCGCCCGCCACGGCCACTTCGGCCGCGAACTCCCCGAGTTCACGTGGGAGAAGACCGACAAGGCCGACGCCCTGCGCAAGGCGGCGGGCGTCTAAAAAGGCGAGTGGCGGACCACAGTCCGCCGAGTCAACTCAAGGGTGGCGGGAAGAGACCTTCCCGCGCCTCCATCTGCCGGATGTGCATTCGCTTTGCCGAGTTCAACTGAAACGCCAACACGACGGCACGCCCCGTCGGCGTTCTCCCAACGAGTATGAATTCGCACCACTCAAAGTGGTCGCCCCACCGCATAGTCCGTGGGTTGAACACGCTCGCCATCTCGCCGGTCTCGGGGTCTGGGAGTTCGGTGTGGTCCGACTTCGAGCCGTTGCAACGCGGACATGACCACGCCAAGTTAACCACTTCGCTCGTGCCGCCTAAACTGACCGGGAAGACGTGTTCGATGTTGTAAGGGCCGACCTGATTCAATTCCGCGACGCGACAATACTCGCAGTACCCGCCTGCCCTCTCGGCCACGAGGACTCGCTTTTTGGCGGCCGATGGACGTGCGTCCTCCGCAGGGCGTTCCTCGATCACGATTCGGCCGGGTTCGGGTAAAGTGCAGTGTCAACGATATCTTGCAACATTTCAAAAAACTTGTGAAGCCGCAAGAATTCGTTACGCTCTACCGGAGTAAGCATTCCTTCCGTGTTCTTACCCATAAGCTCAATGAGTTCGGCAGATTCGTAGGCAGGTCTCAAATCGGCGACTCGCTTGCGAATCTCATTCCGTGGCTCCCCCGCGAATCGTGGGGTCAGCCACGCCACGGCTAATTGTGTCATTGCCGCGATGTAACGTGGCTTCGCGTCGGCGAGACGAGTCTGGTGAGCACTGTGAATTTTCTCCAGCCTCTTCCCAGTGTCAGGAAGGCTTTTGCCCCAATCCATCAGGCAAATCCAACTAACCATTGGCACGCCGAAGTTCCAAACTTCGAGGCACACCGCCTGAAGACGCGTGTCGATGAGCGGAACGGAGCTTACCACCGAGCACGTTAACTCAAACATCGGCAGGTCGGATTCGACGAACGCATCCATCTGATCGATTTGCGAAATCGCACTCAAGCCTAAGTCGGGCGTTCTGGGGCGAGGGCCGGAGGGGTGACCCGTCCGAAGCTTTCTCAGCACCGGGAGTACCTCCCGCAACTGACGCTCGACGGCCTGGTCTACGGTCGTACTCATCGCCCACCTCGTTTCTGGGGGCATTGTACCCCAACCCCCCGGGTCACGCGCCCGGGAGTTTGCCGCCGGGGGTCATCTTGTCGATGATGCCGGGCAGGTACTTGGCCAGCTTGCCCGCGACCTGATCGACGGGAATGCCCAGCTTCGCGGCCATCTCCGACAGCTTGTCCCCGCCGACGACTTCCTTGACCTGGTCCGGGGAGACGGCCTGGTTCGGCCCCGACCCGATCCACGACTGGACGAGGCCGCCCAGGCCCGCGCCCTTGAACTTGTCCACGAGGCCGCCCAACCCGCTGGCCGGGGACTCGCCCCCGCCGGCCGCAGTCTTGCCGCCCATCAGGTACGACATGACCAGCCGGGCGATGCCGGCGCGCTCGCCGAGGCCGAGCAGGTTGAGGAGTTTTTCGAACATTGCGGGTCTCCGGAAAAGGGGTCGGGCCGATACCGGCCGCGACGACCGTTATGGTACGGCCCGGCGACGGAATCGCCCCCCGGCGTTCCCGGACGGTCCGCCGGGCGTCACCGCCGGTTCTCGAACACGTAGTAGACCGGCTCCGAGTGCCGCGACTTGCGCTCCCGCTCGGTGCCGTCGGCCGCCGGGCGGCGGCCGGGCGGCTTGCGGATGATCCCGACGCTGGTGAACCCGGCGCGCTCGAAGAAGGGGTTCGCCCGGCCCATCGCCGAGAGCGTCTCGACCCACGGCACCGGGCAGAGTTCGCAGCACCGCCGGACGAACGCCGCCGCCACGCCCGCGCCGCGGTACGTCGGGTGCAAGACGACGCGCTGCAGCAACCAGAGTTGTTCGTTCAACGCGGCCAGGGCCGGGCCGCTCCGCGGGTCGTGCAGGCCGAAGAACTGCGACCGCAAGGTCAGCGACGCGGCCGGGGTGCTGAAGACGCAAATGCCCACGGCGTCCGGGCCGTGCCACAGGACGAAGACGCGCCTCACGAAGCCGAGGCGGTGCGACCGGTAATGCCACCGCGCGAAGTGCGGCCAGTCCGCGCCGGTGCCGTCGGTGACCTCCAAATCGTCGAAGAAGCCGACCCGTTTTTTTTTCCGGCGGGCCGCTCGACCTGCACGATGCCGTCGCCCAGGCAACGGACGTGCAGGTCGGGGTTCAAGTCGGCGGTCAGGTCGTCGTGGGTCGTCGCGCACAACACTCCGGTGCCGGTGCGGCCGGCCAGCTTGCGCAGGTTGAACGCGACGACCTTGGCCAGCGTGCGGTCGAGGACCGCGCCGAACTCGTCGGCCAGCAGGAAGCCGGCGGACAGCGCGACCCGCGTCAGGGCGAAGGCCATGCGGAAGCGGTAGCGCTGCCCGTCGGAGAGTTCGGCCGGCGTCCGCACCAGCAGCCGCGCCTCGGACAGCCCGCACGCGGCCAGGGTCGCCAGCCGGTCGGCGAGCGGGCCCGGCAGCGCTTCGACCAGCG
Organism: Fimbriiglobus sp.; assembly: GCA_043745465.1. Taxonomy (GTDB): domain Bacteria; phylum Planctomycetota; class Planctomycetia; order Gemmatales; family Gemmataceae; genus Fimbriiglobus. Next base: position 41,228 of record JAYTSV010000169.1, on the reverse strand, counting down.
GCACGTCCGGGAGCGCGAGGGCGCAGGCGTCGATGGCCCCGAGTCGCCGGCCGACCTCCCGGAGGAGCGACGACTTACCGGAACCCGACGGCCCGGTGACCAGCACCACGTCGCCCGGCCGCACGTCGAGGACGAGGTTCTCGGCGACGACGTGGTCCGGCTCGGCGGCGTCCAGGCCGAACAGGTCTTGCACCTGCGCCACGGCCAAACTCGGCCGCGCCGGCCGCACCGTGTAGCGGATCGTGATGGGGTCGAGCATTCGAGGCACCTCGGTATCGACGAAGAAGCGGCCAGGGTACAATCCCGGCACCACAAGGAGAACGGCTCATGACGACAGTGACACCCGCCGACGCGGAGTTAGAGCGAATGCTCGACGGGGCGGGTGTGGAGTTCGTGAACGGCCAAGTGGTCGAGCGGGAGTCATGCATCCGGTCCGCCGCCGTCGCCTCGACGGTGATGGGCTTCGTGGGGGTGTTTACGCGCGATCCGAGATTGGGCCGTGTCTTCGGAGCTGGGATGGGTTACCGCTGCTTTCCCAGCGACCCCCGGCAGGTTCGCAAGCCGGACGTGTCCTTCGTCGCCGCGGCGCGACTTCCGGCCGCCGGGCTGCCGCGCGGCAACTTGACCTTCGCCCCGGACTTGGCCGTCGAAATCATCTCGCCCACGGACAAGTACGAGGACGTGGAGCAGAAGGTCGCCGACTACCGGTCGGCCGGCGTGCGCCTCATCTGGATCGTCAACCCGGCCACGCGGTCGGTGCTCATTCGCCGGCTCGACCGGACGTGCGGCGAACTCGACGAGGCCGGGACGCTCGACGGCGAAGACGTGGTGCCGGGGTTCGCCTGCCGCGTTGCGGAGCTGTTCGTGTGACCCGCCGCAGGCGCGTTAGCCCGACGCGCTAGCGAGGGTCGCCGGGTCGGAGGCAATGCTTACGATCAACGACCGTACCGTCAGCGACCCCGAACCTTGCCAGAAACCCTTCGACCCTCGCTAGCGCGTCGGTCTAACGCGCCTGCGGCGGAGCCTCGACCGGTCACGTCCAGATGCGCGGCTCGCGTCGGCCCAGGAGGTACTCGGTGCCGGTCGCGGCCGCATCGACGAGGTCGTCGTGCGCGGCGTGCGGGTAGGTCGTCATCTCGGTCAACAACTCGCGCTGCCGTTCGTCGTGACGCCGCAGGCGGAAGCGGCCGGACTCGACGGTCACGCTGAACGCCGCGACCCGCGAACTCTTACTGCGGCTGTGCGCGACGCCCTGCACCCGCGGGCCGAACGCGGCGTGCCGCTTGAGCAGGTCGCAGATGCCGGCGAACGCGGCGTTGCTCTCGAACAGGATCGCGTCCGGCGTGTGGTCGGCGTCCCAGGCGGCGAGGATTTCGACCAGCTTCGGCGTCGGGACGCGGTGGCCGGCGGCCGCGAGGCAGTCGATCTCCCCGGTCGGCCGCCGGCCGAGGAGCACGAGCGCCGAGGCGTCGGCCGTCGCCTTCGTGCTCACCGCCGGATCGACCGACAGGACGACGGCGTCGTAGCCGGTCCGCGGCAACTCGTCGGCGAAGAACTGGACCCACTCGGGGCGGATCAGGATTTCCTCCTCGGCGACCGGCGTGAGCAGATACCCCCGCGCGAACGACGCCGCCCCGATCTCCCGGCGGCGGGCTTCGAGTCGCGCCCGCGTCCACTTCTCCGGCCAGACGCTTTCGAGCTGCGGCCCGACGGCCCGGCGGAACACGGCGTAAGCCGGGTTGGCCTTCAACTCGGCGTTCAAGTCGCCGCCGTGCCACGGGGTACACAGCCCCCAGAAGCGGCCGTCGGGTTCGAGCAGGTTCATCAAGCCGTTGCTGAACACGTCCTTGACCCGCTCGCGCTCGGCGGCGCTGGTCAGGCTGCGCACGTCCACGATGTCGTCGCACACCAGCAGGTCGGCCCGCGCCCCGGTCGAGCCGGTGCCGACGCCGAAGGCGGCGACGCTCGGGCCGATGACCGCCCCGGGCCGGGCCACCGTGAACGCCTCGACGCTCCACGGCTCCGCGGGCACCAGGCCGGGGAAGAGCAACTTCACCCGCGGGTTCGAGTCGATGGCGTCGCGCAGGAACCGGCACCGCTCGGCCGCCAGGTCGCCGGTCGCGCAGACGAGTTTGATGCGCAGGGCCGGGTTCCGGGCCAACTCCCAGACCAGCCGGCCGCAGACCTGCACGCTCTTGCCGTGGTCGCGCGGCAACTCGACCAGCGCCCGCGGGTGGTCCGTCAAGAACGCCTGCAACTCGCGGTGAACGGCGGCCTGGCGCAGGGGCCGGCCGTGCGAGTCGTTGAAGGCGAACTCGACGAACGCGCTCGGGTCGTCAATCGCCCGGCGGGCCGTCGCCAGCAGCCGGGCGGACTTCGCCAGTCGGTCCGACGAGCATGGCGTCGAGGTCGGCATCGGAAAGCCTTTCGAGGTAGTCGATCACGCGGCGGGCCAGGGTGACCGGGCGGCCGGGCGGGGTCGCGCCGCGGGCCTTGGCCGGCCGGCGGTTCCGCCAGGCGATGCGGAAGGCGATCAGCCGTTGCGCGGCGTCGCGGCTCGTCTTGTCGTCGGCCGACCGGAGTTGCTTGCGCAGGGTCAGCACCGACTCGGCGGTCGCCTCGCGCAGCAGTTGCTCCTCGGCGACGAGGGTCGCTTTCCGCCACACCCGCAGGTGCCGCGCCGGCCAGCACTTCACGTGCGCCAGGCTCGCCCCGACCTCCTTGGCGACGGCAGTCCAGGCGACGCCCTGTGCCCGCAGCAGCGCCGCCTTGAGGATTTGCGCCCGGCCGGCGTCGCCGGGCTTCTTGTCGTCGCCGGGCGGGCTTCGTGGCGGCATGGTGAGACTCCCGGAGTGACGTGAACGCAAGTTCACCAACCGTACACCGCCGAAGTGGGCTGTCAAACCCGCGCCCCCGGCCTATCCTTGTGGGGTACGGCGGCGCAACCGGCACGGGAGCATCATGACCACGGCAACGCTCGGCGAAAGTTCCACGGACGGGTCCGCCGACACGGCCCCCCGCCGGGCGATGTTCATCGTCTTCCTGGTGGTGTTCATCGACCTGCTCGGCTTCGGCATCGTGCTGCCGCTGCTGCCGCGGTTCGCCGCCCAGTTCCTGCCCGGGTTCTCGGACACGGCCAAGGGGGCGGCCATCGGCGGGCTGTTCTCCGTCTTCTCGCTCATGCAGTTCGTCTTCTCGCCGATGTGGGGCCGCGTGTCGGACCGCATCGGCCGCCGCCCGGTGCTGATGATCGGCCTCGCCGGGTCGGTCGTCTTCTACGGCCTGTTCGGCTACGCCTCGGCCCTGCCGCCGGAGGCGTGGCAACTCGCGCTCGGCCTGCTGTTCGCGTCGCGGGTCGGGGCGGGGATCGCCGGGGCCAGCGTCGGCACGGCGGCCGCCGTCATCGCCGACTGCACCACCCCCGAGAAGCGGGCCAAGGGCATGGCGCTCATCGGCGCGGCCTTCGGCATCGGCTTCACCTTCGGCCCGCTGATCGCTTACGCCTCGCTCAAGTTCCTCGACAGCGAGCCGTGGGCACCGGGGGCCGTCGCCTCGCTCCTGTCGCTGGTCGCGCTGGGCATCGCCGCGGCGGTGCTGCCCGAGACCCTGCGGCACGGGCCGAAGGAGCCGCGCGAGTTCTTCAGCCTCGCCCGCACCCGCGAAGTCCTGGCGATGCCCAAGGTCGGCCTGCTCGTCCTCGTCTACTTCCTGGTCATCTTCGCCTTCGCCAACTTCGAGGCGACGCTGACCCTGTTCACGCAGGAAGTCTTCAAGATGAAGGCCGACGACACGTTCCTCGTGTTCGCCTTCATCGGGTTCGTCCTCACGGTCGTGCAGGGCGGCATTTACCGGCCGCTCGCCGGCCGCATCTCCGAGTGGCGGCTGATGCGCCTCGGGGTCGCACTCCTGCTCTTCGGCCTCGCCGGCATCGCGCTGAACGCCTTCGCCGCGCACGCCCTCAAGGAGTCCCTCGAAGGCGGCGGCGTCAACCTGCGGCCGCTGTTTTATGCGTCGGTCGCCGTCGCCGTGGCCGGGTTCGCGTTCGTTAACCCGTCGGTCTCCGCGCTCATCTCGAAGAACGCCGACCGCACGCGGCAGGGCGAAGTGCAGGGCGTCAACCAGTCGTTCTCCGCGCTCGGCCGCATCCTCGGGCCGTTCCTCGGCAGCGTGCTGTTCTTCCAGGACGCGTCGCACGTGCTGCCGTACCTCGTCGCCGCCGTCGTGCTGGTCGGCGTCGCCGTGCTGCTGGTGGCGCAAGGCAAGGACGCCGGGCCGTGACGCCGCGGCGCGTGGCCGTCCTGAAGCCGAGCGCCCTGGGCGACATCGTCCACGCCCTGCCGGTCCTGTCCGCGCTACGGGCCGCCTGGCCGGCCGCGCACCTCGCCTGGGTGGTCAACACGTCGTTCGAGGACCTGCTCGCCGGCCACCCCGAGTTGGACGCGACGATCCCCTTCGACCGCGCCGCCTTCCGCGGCAACCCCGTGCGTGCGGCACGCTACGCCGTCGCCTTCACCAACCGCCTGCGCCGCGAACACTTCGACCTCGTGATCGACCTGCAAGGCCTACTCCGCACCGGGCTAATGTGCGCCGGGTCCGGGTGCCCCGTGCGCGTGGGGTTCGCGGCGGCGCGGGAGGGCAGCCGGCACTTCTACACGCACCGCGTCGAGGTGCCGGACGCCGACCGCATTCACGCCGTCGATCGCTACCGCCGCGTGCTCGACTACCTGGGCATTCCCCCGTCGCCGGCCCGCTTCGTCATCCCGGTGAACCCCGCCGAAGTCGCCGCCGTCGCCGCCCTGTTGCAGCCGTTCCCCCGGCCGTGGGTCGCCGCGGCCGCGGGGGCGAAGTGGCTGACCAAGCGCTGGCCGGTCGCCTCGTTCGCCGCGCTCTTGAACCGCGCGGCCGGGCGGTACGGCGGCACGGCGGTCCTCGTCGGCTCGCCCGATGACATCGCGCTGTCACTCGAACTCGCGGCGCAGTTGCGCGGCCCGTGCCTCGATTTCACCGGCAAGACCTCGCTACCGCGCCTGGTGGCCGTGCTCAAAGCCGCCGACGCGATGGTCGCCAACGACACCGGGCCGCTGCACCTGGCCGCCGCGCTCGGCACCCCGTGCGTCGCCCCGTACACCTGCACCCTCGTCGCCCGGCACGGCCCTTACGCGCAGTTCGACCGCGCCATCGCCACACAAGTGGAGTGCGCCGGGAGTTACCTGCGGCAGTGTCCGAACGGCTTGAAGTGCTTCGCCGAACTCGCCCCCGAACGCCTCTGGGAACCGCTCGACGCGGTGCTGTCGTCATGCCCGACCCGTTAATCCTGGCCAGCAACTCGCTCGGCCGTCGCGAGCTGATGACGCTGCACGGCTACACCTTCACGGTGGCACCGTCGCACATCGACGAGCCGACCGAAGCCGTCGCCGGGGACATCCGCCGGTACGTCGGCGAACTCGCCTGGCGCAAGGCGGCCGCCGTCGCCCCGACGGTCGCGCGCGGCACGGTCATCGCCGCGGACACCGTCGGCTGGATTAACGGCCATGTCGTCGGCAAGCCGGAGGACGAGGCCCACGCCCGCCGCATCCTGACCGAACTGGCCGGGACGGTCCACGAACTCTGGTCGGGCGTCTGCGTCTGGCACCGCCCCAGCGACCGGCAAATCCTGTGGCAAGAGGTCAGCCGCGTCCGCATGAAAGCCCTCACGCCGGACGAGATCACGGCGTACCTGCGAACCCGCCAGTGGGTCGGCTGTTCCGGCGCGTACGCCCTGGCCCTGCCGGACGACCCGTACCTGAGCGTGATCGACGGGTCCGAATCGAACGTCATCGGCCTGCCGATGGAGAGCCTGAAGGCGGTGCTCGAAATCGTCCCGAAACTCGCGGCGGTTTGACGCCTCGTTCGGGTACAGTACCGGTGCTACCCTTTCCGCCCGGCCTCCTCGGAGTCACCCCGATGGTCTACCTCCCCTCCCGCCGTCTGGTCCTCGGTTCGGCCCTGGGTTCGGGCCTGTACTTCACCGTGCCGGGCCTGTTCGCCGAAGACTTGACCCGCACGCCGAAGATGACCGAAGGCCCATTCTACCCGACGAAACTGCCGCTCGACACGGACAACGACCTGCTCATCATCAACGACAACGTCACCCCCGGCGTCGGCGAAATTACGCACCTGACGGGCAAGGTGGTCGATCTGGCCGGCAAGCCGGTGACGAACGCGTGCGTCGAGATTTGGCAGTGCGACGACCACGGCGCGTATTTGCACCAGGGCAGCGACAACGGCGACAAGCGGGACAAGAACTTCCAGGGCTTCGGCCGGTTCGTGACGAGTTCGACTGGCGAGTTCTACTTCCGCACCATCAAGCCGGTGGCGTACCCGGGCCGGACGCCGCACATCCACGTCAAGGTGAAGCGCGGCGGCAAGGAACTCCTCTGCTCGCAACTCTTCGTCGCCGACCACCCCGGCAACGCCCGGGACGGCATCTACCGCGGCGTCCGCGACGAGAAGGCGAAGGCCCTGATCACGTCCGCGTACACCCCGGTGAAAGGCTCGAAGCTGAAAGAACTCGCCGCGAGCTACACCATCGTCCTCGGCCTCACCCCCGAAATGGACTGAGCCCTGAGTTTGGGTCCGAGGCTCCGCCGCAGGCGAGTCTTGTTAGCCCGACGCGCGAGCGAGGGTCGAACGGTCGCGGGCAAGGTTCACGGACGTTGACCGCACCGCCGTCGGTCGCCAACCCTGTCATCGACCGTTCGACCCTCGCTCGCGCGTCGGGCTAACAAGACTCGCCTGCGGCGGAGCTACCGACGAAGGCTGCGGCTCGAACCGGCGCAACAGCCGGAGTTGCGACGGGTGCAGCCGCACGCCGGGCCGCAACGACCGTAACAGCCGGACCCCCTCGGCGACGGTGCCGACCGCCCCGACCGAGAGCAAGTAGGCCACGACCACGCACGCGCTCCGGCCGTGCCCCAGCGCGCAGTGAACGTACACCGGGCCGGCCGCGACCGCATCGGCGACCTACCCGACCGCAACTCCGCCTCGGACGGGGCGGTCCCGTCCAGCACCGGGAGCGACTTCGGTAGGTCGTCGCCGTGAGCGGGGACGAGCCAGGCCGTGCCCGTTACCACTGCCAGTACGAAAAATAGGCTGGTCATCGGTCGCGGGACACTCATCGGTCAACCTCCTGCCGCCTAACTCTGACTTCGTTCCCACGAACGCAACCCAATCTCGTCGCCCCCACCGGCGGAGGTGTGCATCGGGAAGGTAAGCGATGCCGAAGCCGTCCGCAACCTCTTTTTCGTGCCGTCGCTCCGCCTGCGGCGGCGTCCGATCACATCATGCTGTACGGGTCCACATCGACCTGGAATTCGACGTTGCCCGGCGGCTTCGCCACACTCAGCACCTCGCGCAACACCTGATGCAGGTGGCCGCTCGACTCGGCCTGTAACTGGAAGTGGAAGCGGTAGAAGCTCTTCAGCTTGAACACCGGGCACTCGGCCGGCCCCAGCACCCGCACCGTCGGCGGCGGGAGTTGCCCCGGGAGGACCGACGGCGTCGCCTGGCGGGCCGCGCGCATCACCGCCTCGCGGAACGTCCCCGCGAGTTGTTCGGCGAACTTCGCGGCACTCTCTTCTTTCTCGCTGCGGACGATCAGCCGGGCGAGTTTGTGGTACGGCGGGTAGTTGTGCGCCCGGCGGTGGGCCAACTCCAGCTTGGCGAACTCGCGGAAGTCGTGCTGCGCGGCCAGGACCACGCACGGGTGGTCGGGCGTGAAGGTCTGCACCATGACCGTGCCGCCCTTGTCGCCGCGGCCGGCCCGCCCGGCGACCTGCGCGAGAATCTGGAAGGTGCGCTCGGCGGCGCGGAAGTCCGGCAGGTGCAGGCCGATGTCCGCGTTGACCACGCCCACGAGCGTGACGTTGGGGAAGTCGAGGCCCTTGGCGATCATCTGCGTGCCGACGAGGATGTTGATCAGTCCCGCCTTGAACGCGTCGAGCACCCGTTGGTGGCTGCCCGGCTTGGCCATCGTGTCCGAGTCCATTCGCTGAATCACGTACTGCGGGAACCGCTCTTCGAGTTCCTGTTGCAGCTTCTCAGTGCCGAGGCCCTGGTAGCGTAACGCCGCCGCGGAGCACTTCGGGCACTTGGCCATCGGCGCGGTTTCCCAGCCGCAGTGGTGGCAGACGAGCGCCGCGGCCTTGCGGTGGAAGGTCAGGGCGATGTCGCAGTGGTTGCACTGGGCGACGTGCCCGCACGACGGGCAGTGGACGTGCGTCGAGAAGCCGCGGCGGTTCAACAGCAGCATCACCTGGCCCTTGGCCTTGAGCGCGTCGCGCATCGCCGCTTCCAGCGTCGGGCCGACGGCGAAGTGCTTGCCGGTGGATTTCGGCTCGTGCCGCAGGTCGATCAGCCGGACCGCCGGCATCGGCCGGTTCTCGACCCGCTTCGGCAGCGAAAGCACCGCGTACTGGCCGACGTTGGCCGCGTGCCGGCTTTCGAGCGACGGCGTCGCCGAGCCGAGGATGATCGGCACTTCCAGGAGTGCGGCGCGCATCACGGCCACGTCGCGGGCGTGGTAGCGCGGGGTCGATTCCTGCTTGAAGCTCGTCTCGTGCTCCTCGTCCATGATGATCAGGCCGAGGCGGCGGGTCGGCGCGAACACCGCGCTGCGCGCGCCGACGACGACTTGCGTCTGCCCCGCCGCGATACGCCGCCAGTAGCCGGCCCGCTCGCCGCTGGTGAGGTGCGAGTGCAGGACCGCCACGCCGCTGGACCGGCCCTTGAAGCGCTCGATCGTCTGCGGCGTCAGGCTGATTTCGGGCACCAGGACGATCGCCTCCTTGCCCTGCCGGACGCACTCCTCAATGGCCCGCAGGTAAAGCTCCGTCTTACCGCTGCCGGTGACGCCTTCGAGCAGGAACGCCCGGTGCTTCGGCTCCTGCAACGCCGCGTGAATCGTCTCCCAGGCCGCCTGCTGGTCGTCGTTCAGGACGAGGTTGTGCGTCGGCTCGGTCGCCTCGCGGGTCGGGGCCGGCTCGGTCGAAAGCGACGTGACGCACTCGGGGTCGAAGCGGTCGATGCGCTCGGTGAACTTGCGCACCAGCCCCTTCGTCACCAGGGTCGCCACGGGGGCGGTGCCGGTACCGAGTTCGCGCGACAACTGTGTCAACTCCATCGCCCCGCCGTGCTTCTTGAGCCGGTCGAGGGTCGCCTTCTGCTTCGGCGTGACCCCCGGCAGCGGGTTCGGCAAAGCCTCCTTGGCGACGAGTTCGACGTAGGTGACCGACTTCGTCCCCGCCTGGTCGCGCACCCCGGCGGGGACGACGGCGTGCAGCACCTGCCCCCACCCCGCGAGGTAGTAGTCGGCCATCCAGCGCGTCAGCTTCAGGAGGTGCTCGTCGAGGAGTGCCGTCTCGTCGAGCACGGCCGTGATCGCCTTGACTTCGCGCACCGGTGCGTCGCCACTCAACCGGATGCAATACCCCTCCGTCGCAGTGTCCCCCCGGCCGAACGGCGCGGCCACCCGCTTGCCGACGCCAACGGCCGCACGCAGTATCTCGGGCACGCCGTAGGTGTAGGCGTGGTCGAACGGCCGGTCGAACACGACATCGGCGAACAGCGGCGGCAGAACTTCGGGCGTCTCCATGCGCGGACTATAGCGACGGCGGAAGCCGGCCACAATCGCGGTAGCGGCGGCGACCTCACCCCCGGCCCCTCTCCGACGCGGAGAGGGGAGCAAGTGGGTCACAATCAACGGCTTCAACGCTCTTGCTCCCGAGAACCATCGCCAGCGGGCCGGGGACAAGCGGGCGTCACAATCAACGGCTTCAACGCTCTTGCTCCTCCTCTCCGTTTCGGAGAGGGGGCCGGGGGGTGAGGTCGCTTCGCCCCGCAACACTACGCCGGGTCCGTGATCTTGACGAGCCGCCCGCCCTCACGGCTCAGCTTCAGCGACGCGACCGTCTCGGGCCGCATCCACCACTGGCCGTTGGCGAACAGCGCGTTGTACTTGAACGAGTCGATCCCCGCCCGCACCGCCTGCGGCGACACGCCCAGACGCTCCGCCGCCGTGGGCACGTCCATCGTGTAGGCGGCGTGCAGCTCTTCAAGGGTGAGGCGACCGAGGCGGAGGTCCTTGCGGGTCAAGTAATCAATACACACCTTGAACAGCAGGTTGTCGAGAGTGGCTTTCGTGACCAACGGCTGTCCGGGGTAAATGTCGTGGTCCAACATCGGATTCTCCGGGCCGTAGACCATGGCAAGCATTTGCTCGGGGGTGACGCGGTCGTCGCCGATCGCCGCCTCCAACTGGTCCAGGAAGGCCGCCTCAGCAGGGGACGGGTCCGACCACTCAATGGTCCGGTTGTAGACGGTCGTGTATCGCATGGGTGAAGACCTTCAATTTGGCCACGGCACCATAGCCGTGGAAACATCGGTGCGGACTTTGCGAACGTCACGGGCAGAAATAAGAACCCTTAAACCGACTCGATGTGACCGTAATACTCGAACTGGACTTCGGCAACCCCGTAGTAGGCCTTGGCGACATTGGCCAGCCCCCGCAACTCCGAGCTATGTGCGATCAGGCCACCCTCGCTCACGATCAGGAGGACTTGGTAATTGTTCTCGACGCCAATAAACCGCGACCCGGTAAACGCCTCAAGGACGAACGCCAAGAAGTCCTCATGACGGTCTTGGGGCACTCGCCGTCCGGCCCCATCGGTCGTGGGTAGGAAAGCTTTGACGGTGACCATGGCGAGCTTTCCGGGCAGTCTCGTGACGCGGGTTTTCGACCGAATCATCAAATTATACCCTGACCCATCCGAAGAAACAAAATCATTTATTGCCTGGTTTCAAGACTTCGTTTTAGCATCATCTTGATCGGCATGATTAGGTATTGACACCGCCGCGGGAATGCCGATGGTAACGGTATGCTTCGCAACCTCCTCATCGCTCTCGGGCTGGCTTACCTCTTCGCGGCGACGGCGTGGGTCGTGTCGTCGGGGGTGGTGAGCGACGACCGCGAGTTGCTGAACGTCGCCTGCGACCCGACGCGCGAACTCTGGGCGGAGATGAACGCCGCGTTCGTCGAAGACTTCGCGCGGCTGACCGGGCAGCGGTGGGCGGTACGGCAGTCGCACGGCGGCTCGGGGAGCCAGGCGCGCGGCGTCATCGACGGGATGCCGGCGGATGTCGTGACCCTCGCCCTGTGGAGCGACACGGACGCGATTCGCAAGGCGGGGCTGATGGCCGAGGGCTGGCAGGACCGGCTGCCGAACCGGTCGCTGCCGTTCACCTCGACGATCGTCTTCGTCGTCCGCCGCGGCAACCCGAAGGGCGTCCGCGACTGGCCCGACTTGCTCAATAACGGGGTGACGGTGATCGCGCCCAGCCCGAAGACTTCGGGCAACGGCAAGTGGGCGTTCCTCGCGGCCTGGGGGGCTGTGGTGCGCAGCGGCGGCACCGAGGACGACGCGCTGGCCTACGTCAAGGAACTCTACAAGCGCGTGCCGGTCCTCGACACGTCGGCCCGCAACGCGACGATGACCTTCGCCGCGAAGAAGCTGGGCGACGTCCACCTGACCTGGGAGAACGAAGCCTTCCTCGAAGTGAAGGAGTCGGCCGGGGCGTTGGAGATCGTCTACCCGCCGCGGAGCGTGCTGGCCGAGCCGCACGTCGCCTTGGTGGACCGCGTCGTCCAGCGGAAGGGGACGGAGGCCGTGGCGAAGGCGTACCTCGACTTCCTGTACACCGACGCGGGCCAAGAAATCATCGCCAAACACCGCTACCGGCCGACGAACCCGGCGGTCCTCGCGGCGGCCAAATTCCCACCGATCGAGTTGTTCCCGGCGACCGTCGCCGGGCCGACCTGGGACGCCATCCAGCACCGCTACTTCCGCGAAGGCGGCGTCTTCGACGAGGTACTGTCGAAGTGAAATCGTTGGGCGTGAAGAGACCTCACCCCCGGCCCCTCTCCGACGCGGAGAGGGGAACAAGTGGGTGTCAGTCGTCGAGTGATCGGGTCTTGCTCCCCCTCTCCGTTTCGGAGAGGGGGCCGGGGGGTGAGGTCGCCTTTACTGCCGCTCGCCGGGACTATCGAGGAGACTCATGAATCGCAGGGTGTTGCCGGGGTTTCGGCTCGGGTTGGGCTACACAGTATCGTACCTGTCGCTGCTCGTCCTGCTGCCGTTGGCGTTCGGCGTGAGCAAGGCGTTCGAGCTGTCGCCGGCGGAGTTCGTCGCGGCCGTCTGGACGCCGCGGGCGATTGCCGCGTACAAGCTCACGTTCACCGCGTCGCTGGCGGCGGCGCTCGTCAACGTCGGGTTGGGCTTGGTCGTCGCCTGGACGTTGGTCCGCTACGACTTCCCCGGCAAGAAGCTGTTCGACGCCTGCGTGGACGTGCCGTTCGCGCTCCCCACCGCCGTCGCCGGGCTGATCTACGCCAACCTGTACGTCGCCGACGGGTGGCTCGGCCGCGCCCTGGTGCCGCTGGGCATCGAGGTCGTCAACCAGAAGCTCGGAATCGTTCTGGTGCTGGTGTTCACCGGGTTCCCGTTCGTCGTGCGGACGGTGCAGCCGGTGCTCGAAGAACTCGACGCGGAGATGGAAGAGGCGGCGGCGATCCTCGGGGCGTCGCGCGGCCAGTCGTTCCGCCGGGTCATCCTGCCGAACCTGATCCCGCCGGCCCTGACCGGGTTCACGCTGGCCTTCGCGCGGGCCATCGGCGAGTACGGGTCGATCATCTTCATCAGCTCGAACCGGCCGTTCGAGATGGAGATCGCGCCGGTGCTGATCGTATCGCAACTCGAGTCGTTCGCCTACCGCGAGGCGGCCGCGACGGCGACGGTGCTCCTCGGCTTCTCGTTCGTGCTCCTCGTGGCCATCAACCTCCTCGACCGGTGGACCCGCCGCAATGGTTGACGCGACCGCACGCGGGGCGCGCACCCGCACCGACCCGGCGTACATCCGACTGCCGTTGATCGCGGTCACGGTGGGGACGCTGAGTCTGCTCATCGTCGTGCCACTGGCGAGCGTCTTCGTGCAGGCGTTTTCCGCCGGCATCCCCGCGTACTTCCGCGCCTTGTTCGGCAACGCCGAGACGCGGCACTCGATCTTCTTGACGCTCGCCGTCGCGCCGGTGGCGGTGGCGTTGAACACGGTCTTCGGGATGGTCGCGGCCTACGTCATCGCCCGCTTCCGGTTCGCCGGCCGGACGCTGTTGATGACGCTCATCGACCTGCCGTTCTCGGTGTCGCCGATCGTCGCCGGGCTGGTCTTCGTGCTGATCTTCGGCCAGCAGGCGGCCGTCGGCGGCTGGCTGCAAGCCCACGGCTACCAGGTCATCTTCGCTCCGCCGGCGTTGGTCCTAGCGACGGCCTTCGTGACCTTCCCGTTCGTCGCCCGCGAACTCATCCCGGTGCTGGAAGCCAACGGCCCGGAGGAAGAGTTGGCGGCGCGGAGTTTGGGCGCGTCCGGCTGGCAGATGTTCACGCGGATCACGCTGCCGAACGTGAAGTGGGGGCTGCTGTACGGGGTGATTTTGTGCAACGCCCGGGCGATGGGCGAGTTCGGCGCGATCTACGTCGTGTCCGGCCGCATCACCGGCAAGACGGACACGATGCCGCTGCGCGTGGAGAAGCTGTTCCAGGAGTACGACAACCCCGCCGCGATGGCCGTGGCCAGCCTGCTGACGATGGTCGCCCTCGTCACGCTCGTCTTGAAGGTGATCGTCGAGCGGCAGATGCGGGCGCAAAAAGCCCGCAGCGCGGAAGTCCCGGCGGCGGAGTGATGGCGTTACTTCTTGCCGCCCTTGTCGCGTTCGGCGAGGCGGCTGTAGTACTGGCGGAGCATGTCGTTGTACTTGGGCATGAACTGCTCTTTGTAGTACTGGTTCATCTCCTGCCGCAGGCGGTCCGGGAGGTGCCCCCAGATTTGTTTCGTGACGGCGTCGTCCGGGGGCAGCGCGGGCTTCGGCGGCGGCTTGCCGGGGCCTTCGCCGGACTCGCCGGGCGTCGGCTTGTCGCCGGCCTTGTCACCGGGCATCGGTTTGCCGCCGGGCTTGTCGCCGGGCATCGGCGTGGCGGACATTGGCGTGCCGGGGTCGCCGGGCGGCTTGCCCCCTTGCTCGCGCTCGCGCTGCTCCTTACGGGCCTGGCCGCGCGGCGACGGGGAGTCGCCGGACCTGCCCATCGGCGGGGGCATCCCGCCGCCGCCGCTGCCGCCCATCGGTGGCGGCGGTTCGTCGCTGCTCTCGCTCATCGGCGGGGGCAGCGGGGGCTTGAGGAGCTTGTCGATGTCGGTCAGGATGTCCTGCTGCGTCTTCTGCGTGAAGGTGCCGGAGTCCTTCTGTTGCAGCCGGTCGCCGGCCTTCTTGCCCTGGGCGACGATCCGCTCGGCGATGGCCGCCGGGGTCTCCTCGGCCGCGGGGGCGTCCGGCTTCGGGGCCGGCCGCAGCTTCGCCAGGAAGTCTTCGGGCAGCCGCGGCACGACCGGGGTGACGCCGGCACTCAGGGGGCCGGTCGCGGCCAGGGTCAGGGCGAAAATCAGGGTCCGCACGGGGGTCACTCCTTCGGCTGCTGGGCGTCGCGCAGTTGGGTCGCCAGGGCGTCGAACAGGTCGGCGATGTCGCGCTGGGCCAGCTCGATGTCGCGCAACTCGACCAGCGCGTCGGCGTCCAGGTCGGTCGAGTCGGGGTTGGCCTCGGCGAACGCGGCGGTCCGCTCGTTCACTTCGAGTTGCATCGCCCGCAGGGCCTTCAACTGGGCCAGCGCGGGGATCGTGTCGGGTTTCGGCGGCATCGGCGGCGCGTCGCCGTCCGGCATCGGCATCGGCATCGGCATCGGCGGGCGGTCGAGTTGCGGGTCCGGCTTCTTCGCCGCCGGGTCTTTCGGGTCGGGCTGCAGGGCGGCGACGATCTGGTCGAGCCGGCGCAGCGCGAGCGCGAGGGGTTGACTCACGCGCTTCGCGGCGATCGCCTCGGCGACGGGGTCGTAGGCGGCCCCGGGGTCGAGGTCGGCCACGTCCTCGCCGCGCGCGACCACCCGCTTCGCGGCCTGGCGCATGGCGGTGGCGGCCTGGTTGGCCAGCTTCTCGAAGACGGGCAGGCCGGTCAAACTCTTCTCGGCGAACTGCGCCACCTCGTCGGCCAGCGCCGCTTCGCCCTCGCCCAGGTCGCGCAGGCTGCGCTGCAAGGCCCGGTCGAAGCCCTTGGCGGCGGTCGCGGCGGCGTCGATGCGGGCGGCCTCGGCGGCGACGGCCTTCTGGCGGTCGCGCAACAGCTTCAACTTGTCGTCGAGCTTTTCGCGCTCCTCGCGGTCGAGTTGCTGCTGGTCCTGCTTGCCGGTGCGTTCGAGCCGGTCGAGGGCCTCGTCGAGCTTGTCGAGGGCTTCGTCCTGCTTGGGCGTCGGGGCGACGCCGCGTTCGAGGTCGTCGCGGGCCGCTTCCATCTTTTCGGCGGCGCGGCGGAGGGCCTCGGCCTGGGCTTCGCCCTGCGGCTCGCGGGTCAACCGCTCGACGAGTTCCTCGGTCTTCTTGCGCAACCGCTCCTGCTCGCCGGCGAGTTGCTTGAGCGCGGCGTCCTTGTCCGGGCCGTCGGGCTTGGCGGCGGCGGCCTTCGTCTTCTTGCGCAACTCGTCCTGCTCGACGGCCAGCCGGTCGATCTGCTCGGCGGCGGCCTTGGCCCGCTTGGTCAACTCGTCGGTGCCCGCGTCCGGGGGCTTTTCGGTCAGCGCGTCGGCCAACTTGTCGAGGCGGGCCTGGGCAGACTGGCGGGCGGCCTCGGCCTCGTTCGGCTTCTGGCCGCGGGTGTCGGCGGCGGCCTCGCGCAGGTCGGCGGGCAGGGCGTCGCCGCCGGCCGCCTGGACCGCCTGGCGGAGCGCGTCGGCTTCGGCCCGCGACTGCTTGGCCGCGTCCTTCAAGGCGTCGGCCTCGGGCGGCGACGCGGTCTCGGCCTGGGCGTCGGCCTTGGCGGCGGCGGCGTCCTTCTGGTCGGCGATGCGGCCGGCCTTGGCCAGCAGGTCGGCCGTGCGGGCGGCGGCCGCGTCGAGCTTGTCGGCCGCGCCGCCGAGGGCCGACTTCTCGGCCGGGGTGAGTTTTTCGGGGTCTTTGCCGGGGGGGACTTTGCCGGCCGTCTTCGCCGCCTGATCGCCGGCCTTCGCTACCTCGTCCTTCAAGTTGCGGGCCTCGCCGCGGACCTCGCCCGCGCCGCCCCACTGTTCGAGCCGTTCGAGAACCGCCTTCAAACTCCTCGCCGCCGCGGGTTGACTGGCGGTCGCCTGCTTCAAACCGTCGGCCACCTTCTTGGGGTCGGGCGTACCGGGCTTCTCGGCCTCCTGCTTGGCGGCACTCAGGCCGGCCTCGGCGGCTTCGAGCGACTGGTCGGCGAGGCGGTTCAACTCCCCGGCGATGGCGTCGATCTTGTCGGCCGTCGGCGACCGCGTGAGCGCGTTCGCCTGGGCCGTCTGTCGCAACTGTTCGACCTTGGCCCGGAGTCCGTCGGTCGCGTCGGCGACCTTGGCCCGGAGTTGCCGTTGTTCTTGCTCGGCCGCCTGGAGTTTGGCGACGTCCTCTTTCGAGAGCGGCCCGGCGTCGGCGGCGGCCTTCAACTCGGCGGTCCGCGCCGCCGTTTCGCGCTGCTGGGCTTCGAGCCGCAACGCCTCGGGCCGCAGGTCGGCGAGGGCCTTCAACAGCGTCGCTTCGAGCGACGGCCGGCTCAGGACGCGGACCTCGACTTCCTTGCTGTGGCCCGGCTCCTTGAGCGCGGTGCGGTCGTCCCAGTCGGCCGCGGCCAGGCGGATCGTCAGGGTGTCGCCGTCCTTGAGCGGCGTCCCGTCGGGCTTCTTGAACGCGGCCACGGCGACCCGCCGCGAGGCGTCCAGGGCGAACGGCTTCGGCGGGGCGGTGGCCAGCGCGCCGCCGGTCAGCGCGGGCAGCACGGGGACCAGGTCGGCCAGGTCGGTCAACGGCAGCGGCACCCACGGGCCGTCGGCGCTGGTGCGGTACTCGCCGGCCATCGACCGGACGGCGTAGGGCCGGTCCTCGGCGTGGCCTTGCAGCACGAAACTGGCCGTCGGCAGGAGTTGCAGCGCGTCCTTGCCCGGCATCGGTCGCTCGATCAGCACGACCGGGGACGGGTCGGGGAAGACGCGGAAATCGACGAGCCGGACGCCGACCAGGCCGCGCTCGTCGGCGAACCGCAGGGCGTACAGCCCCGGCTGGTGCGGCGTGAACCGGGCTTCGAGCAGCGTGCCGTCCGACCCCGTCACGTTGACGGGGATGTCGGCCAGCAGGCCGTCGGCGAGGAGTTGCGCGGCGACCGCCGCCAGCGGGTTGACACTGGACAGGGAGGCCACGGCCGTCGCCCGGGCCAGGGCCGACGCGTCGAACTGCGGGACGAAGGCGGCGCTGACGATGCGGCGGTCGGCGGCGGCCAGGAAGTGGACTCGCGTCCCGGCCACGGCCTCGACCACGCCCGCGCCGTCGGCGAGGACCGCCGGGGGCAGGTCGGTGTACGCGGGGAAGGTCAAGTCGAGCTGCGGCGAGGCCCGGCCGTCCAGAGCGACGAGCTTCGGCCCGGGGGCGACCTCGACGGCGTGCCACGGCGTCACGGCGTCCCCGGCCTGCACCCGCACGTCGAAGTTCCGCGGCACCCGGCCGGCGTCGATGCGGTGCTCGACGACGACCTCCGCGCGGCCGTCTTCCACCGCCAGCGTCAGCACTTCCTCGCTCGCGCCCCCGCCCGACAGGCGGACGACCAGCGTGGCGACCTCGGGCAGTTGCCCGCCGACTTCAAAGCGGACCGGGAAGGCGTCGCCGCGGGCCAATAGCGACGCCGGACCGACCGGGTCGAGCAGCGTCAGCCGGGTCTTCGTCGGCCACGGGTGGTCGCCGAGCGGGTCGAAGAAGCGGGCCAGGGCGAGGGCCGTCAGGTCGGGGCGGACCCCGGCCAGCGGCACGACGGTGAGGCCGACGACGACCAGCAGCCAGAAGCCCTTCCACAGCCGCGCCATCGGCACGATGCTGTCGAGCGGCGTCCGCCGGGCGAGGTTCTCGGCCCGCAACACGGTCACGTCCCGGAAGCGACTCGCCGCCCGGCCGGAGGTGAGCAGATCGACGGCGGTCGCCAGCGCGTCGTTGAACTTGGGGAACTGTGCTTCCAGGAGCAGCGCGACGGACAGCGGCCGGGTCGAGTGCCGCGCCGGCCCGTGGACGCCGCGCAGGTACAGCACGAGGGTGACCGTGAGCCAGGCGACCAGGCCGACGGCCCGCGCGACGGCCGGCAGGTGGACGGCGGCGTCGAGGGCGGCCAGCCCGGCGAGCAGGGCCAGCGACCCCGCGGCCAGGCGGAACAGCCCGGCGACGACCCCGGCCCGGCGGCGGCCCCGGCCGAGTTCGGCGAGCCGGTCGGGCAGGGACACGGTCCGGTCCGGCGAACGCAACACAAACGCCATGACGACGCCCTCACGCGGTGGGACACGCCCATGATAGCCGACGCCCCGGAAATATTCACCACAACTGGCCTGGGCATGATCGTCCCCCGGCCGGCCGGGCTGGCGGCGCTCGGGCTTGATCGGCGCGACGGCCGGGGCGGTCGTCGCCTACCTGATCGTCCTGCCGCCCGCGCCGCTCGCGCTCGCCCCGGCCGTCCTCGGCGCGCTCCACGGTCTGATCGCCGACGCCGGCGACGGCCTACCGCGCGGCCCTCCTGGAGTGATTCCGCACGTCCCCCTTAGACTCCGCGACGCCTAACGATTAAAGTCTTAGGTGTCGGGCCGTCGCCCGGCGTTTCGTCGCCGCCGGGGGTTGTACCGTGGACGAGTTACCGTCGCCGACGCCGCGCGAGTTGGAAATCCTCAAGGTGCTCTGGGAGCACGGGCCGCGCGGCGTCGCCGAGGTCCACAAGCTGTTGCGGCCGGCCGACGGCAAGCAGACGGCCCCGAACACCGTTCAGACGCTGCTCCGCATCATGGAGACGAAGGGTCTGGTCCGGCACGAGGCCGACGGGCGGGCGTTCATTTACCGGCCGGTCTACTCCCGGGACGAGTCGGCCGCGCGGTTCCTCGACCGCGTGTTCGACGGGGCCGCGTCGCAACTCGTCCTCAGCCTGCTCAACGCCGAGAAGATTCCGCCGGCCGAGTTGGAAGAGTTGCGCGCGCTGATTAACGCGGCGCGCAAGAAGGCTTAGCCGCCAGCGAATACCGGGAGAATCGGAACGCCGGAACGGGGTTGCACAATGGACGAGTTCGCAATGGCGGCGTGGGCGGGGCGGACGGCCCTGGTCGGGGCGGCGGTGCTGGCGCTGGGGCGGGCGGCGTTGCTCGTCGCCCGGCCGGCGGCGTCCCGGCAGCGGATCGCCGCCGGGACGCTGCGGGTCGCCGTGCTGGTGCCCGCGTTGGCTCTGCTGCCGGCCTGGTGGGTGGTCACCCTGCCGGCCGAGACCGTGCCGGCCACGTTCGCCCCCCGGCCCGAAAACCTCCCCGGGCCGAAGTTCCGGCAACTCGCCCGGCTCGCCCGGACCGCCGAACCGGCGGACTTCCCCCCGGCCCGACCGGCCGTCCGGGACGCCTCGCCGGACACCGTCGAACTCGACGCCGACGCCCTGCCGCACGCCCTGCCGGACGAGATCGTGGTGACGGCGTTCCCGGAAGCGGACCTGCCCGGGGGGGACGCGCAGGCGGAGTTCGGCCGGCTCGCCGGCCGGGCGGTCGAGGTTCCGCCCGAAGCCCCGACCGCCCCGGACGCCCCGCCCACGGGGCCGACGCGGGACGACGCCGTCGCCCTGGTGGTCGGGGGGTACGCCGCGTTCGCGCTGTACTTCCTGGGCGAGTTCCTCCTGGGGCACGTCGCGCTCGTCCGGTTGCGGCGAAGTTCGACGCCCGCGTCGCTGCGGGTGCAGGGGGTCGCGGCGACCGTCTCGGGGCCGCGAAAGTCGCCGCGGGTGCTGGTCAACGACGCGCTCGCGTCCCCGGTCTGCTTCGGCGTGCTGCGGCCGACGGTCGTGCTGCCGGCGGCCCTGGCGAAGCACGCCACGGCGGAGCAGTTGACGTGGGTATTGGCCCACGAGGTCGAGCACCTCCGCCGCGGCGACCCGCTGACCGGGTGGTTCGCGGGCGCGGCCAAGGTGCTGTTCTTCTTCGCCCCCTGGTACTGGGGCGTGCGGCGCGAACTGCGGCTGGCCCAGGAGTACCTGGCCGACGCGGCGGCGCTGGCGGCGGGCGGCCACGCGGCCGACTACGCCGAGTTCCTGGTGAACCTGACGGCGGACCCGACCCGCGGCCGTCGAACCTGCCTGGCGCACGGGGTCCGCGCCGGGCGATCGGACCTGTCTCGGAGGATTACGATGGTGCTCACGACCACCCCGGCCCGCGGCTCGCGCCGCTGGGCCACCCCGGCCGCCGCCGGCCTACTGGCCACGGCCGTCCTGCTCTCGGGCCTGACCGTCGTCCGCGCGGACGACAAGCCGAAGGAGCCGCCCGCCGCCCCGACCCCCGTCGAGACGAAGCCGGCCGACGTCCGCGAAGAGGTCCTGGCCAAACTCCGCGACGAGGCGGCGAAAGTCCGCGACGAGGCCCGCGCCGTACAAGGGCGGATCGTCCGCTTGCTCGAAACTCGGGCAGCCGATGTCGTCGATAAGCCGATCATCGTGGCGATGTTGAAGAAGCAAATCGACGAGGCGTTCGCGGCCGGCAAGATGGACGAGGTGCGGAAGCTGCTGCCTTCCCTCGTCGATGCCCTCGGCCAATCGCGCCCGGCGTCCCCGGTCCGGCCCGTCGCGCCGACGCCCCCGAATGCCCCGACGCCCCCGAATGCCCGGGGTTTCTCGGCTCCGCCCACGCCGCCGACACTGCCGACGCCACTTGAGGACGCCCTGGCCGCGCTGCAAAAGGCGAGCGAAGCGATGAAAGACCCCGAAGCCCGCGCCGCCGTGGACCGCGCGTTCAAGCTGTTGCGCGACATGCCCCAGGAGCGCGGCACGATGGCGAACGGTTCCCGCGTGACTTCGATCTACCCCGGACCCATGATTTACAGTTTCGGCAGTCAAGAGTGGCTCGCCGCTACCTCCGGCATCAGCGTCGCCCCGCTGTCCGAAGCCCTCGCGGAGCAACTGCAACTCCCGGCGGGCACCGGACTGCTCGTGACGGCCGTCCGGCCCGACTCGCCGTTCGCCAAGGCCGACGGCAAGAAGAACGATGTCGTCGTCAAAATCGACGGCGTCAGCGTTTCCGGTGGTGAGTCGGACCTGACCCGCCGATTCGCCGCCATGAAGCCCGGCAGCAAAGTCGTCGTTACCGTCTTGCGAAAGGGTGCCGAAAAGGCTCTCGACGTGACGGCACCCAAGCCGAAGGAAGTGCTTGACCGGCCCGCGTCGAAGAAGGTCCGCTTCGAGTCGAAGTCGGTGAGCATCAACAACGACGCATTCACCCTCGACGCGAAGGCCGAGGAGGTCCAGTACAAGATCTCCGGCAAGCTCAATGCCGGCAAGGTCGAGAGCTGCGAAGTCAGCATTTACGAAGGCAAGCGGGTCACCGTCATGCACCAGACGGGCGACGCCATCGATTCCAAGGAGTTGAGCGAGAAACACCGCGCGGCCGTCCAGTCCCTTCTCGACAGCGTCAGGGGTCACTAACGGTCCGGACCGCGAATCCGAGGCTCCGCCGCAGGCGACTCCCGGCGAGCGGCCCACGTGAGTGGGCTGTTCCACCCCGGAATGCGGGTGACATCCGCCGGCGAGCGCTCAAACCCTCGCCCCGGTTGTGACTCCCATTCCAGGTTGGAACAGCCCACTCACGTGGGCCGCTCGCCTTCGCCTGCGGCGGAGCCTTGGAACAGCCCGCTTGCCTTCGCCTGCGGCGGGGCAGCCGGCGGGCTACTTCATCGCAATCGTCACGTCGCCGCCTTTGATGTCCACGGTCAGGACGGTGCCGAACTTGCGGTACTTGGCGGGGACGGTCGAGGTGCCGCCCTGGGTGTCGAAGGCGACCTTGTACTTGGCCACGGCCAGCTTCGACGTGAACTTGCCGTCCGTGACGACCGCCTGGTCGTCGCGGCCCTTTTCCGGGACTTCCGGCTCGAAGAAGATCATGCCCCGCTTCAACGGCTGGCCGTCCGGCAGGGTGACGGTGCCGACCACGTCCACGTAGGTGTTGGCCGTGCCGACCGTCGAAGACCCGCACCCGGTCAGGGCGCAGAGGCCGGCGGCGACAAACGCGGACAGGAACAATCGCATCGGTTCTCTCCAAAAAAGGACCGCCGCGGAGGGTGACTCCACGGCGGCAAGGGTTCGGGCACTCGCGGTCGCGGGGCCGGGTCAGTCGGTGGTCACAGTTTCGCCGCCGGACGCGGTGCAGATCGCGCGCAGGACTTGCGGGCTAATGCTGTCGCGGATGAACTGAACGTGGCCGTCGCCGTAAACGGCCTGACAGCCGCCGGTGTGGAAGCTGAACGGCTCGTCGTTCGGGCCGCAGTTGTTCAGCTCCCACGGGCACCCGCTGCCGACGCCGCCCTTGGGGTTGGCGTGGTTGTTGATCTTGGCCTGGGTGCTACCGGGGGAAACGGCCTTGTGCGGGCCGGAAACGCCGTTGGCGCTGTCCGGCTCGGCCCAGCGGTAGTTGTTGCGCAGGCCGCTCGGCGAGGGGGCGGAGGAGCCGCTGTAGGCGGGGTAGGCCGCCTTCATGAAAGGCGAGAAGCTCTCGTGCAGTTTGCCCACGTCTTCGATCAGGGCCACCGTGTTGCTCGAACCGTCCTGGATGCCGACCATCGTGCGACCGCCCTTCTTGCGGACGACGGCCGTGTTGAGCGTCGAAACGGTGGACATCGCCGGGCCGCTCGTCGCGTTCAGCACGTCGTACTGGAGTGTCAAGAGGGCGTCGGCGCGCCACGTCGCACAAGTGCCGTCAATGGTACAACGGGCACCGGTGTTCGGGTTGATGTCTACGTAGGAGACCGGCATGTAGTCGGTCTGGCCGTAGCCGTTCGGGTCGTCCTGGTAGACCGGGTTCGACGGACACAGGTAAGTCTTGACCTTGCCGACGCCGGCCCCGTTGGCGAAGTTGACCGGGCTGTCGTAGGGGGTGGTCAGGTCGAACTTGCGGAAGAGCGCGTCCTGCTCGATGTACGGCAGGCACTGCGTCAGGGTCGATTGCACGTCGAACCCGGTGGCCAGCGAGTTCGCCAGGCTGTTGCCCTCGCCGGAGGTCGGCAGAATGAGGTTGGCCGACTCGTAGTTTTGCAGAGCCAGGCCGAGTTGCTTCAAGTTGTTCGAGCAGCTCATCCGGGCGGCCGCTTCGCGGACCTTCTGGACCGCCGGGAGCAGCAGGCCGATGAGGATGGCGATGATTGCGATCACCACCAGCAGTTCGATCAGGGTAAAGCCTTTGCGTTGCGAAATCCGCATTGCGAAATTTCCTCGGGGACGTGGGGAAGGACGATGGCGTGTGCGACACAACCAACACGATAGACCCGGCACAAGTGCTTTCCGTGAAGATGTCGTGTGGCTTCCGCGAAAGGACCGGGAGGATCGTTTCCTCCCGGGCGATTCCGTGGTAACGGCCCGGACCGGCGGGGTTTGCGGTATGCCCCGGGTCGCTACAATCTCCCCATGAATACCCCTTCCGTTTTGCACATCCGCCACGGCCGCGTCATCGACGCCTCGCAAAATCTCGACGCCGTCATCGACCTCTGGCTCGCCGCCGGCCGCGTCGCCGGGTTCGGCCCGCAGCCGCACTTGACCGCGACCGAGGTGATCGACGCCACGGGAATGATCGTGTCGCCGGGGCTGATCGACATGCACGTCCACCTGCGCGAGCCGGGCCGCGAGGAGGACGAGACGATCGCCACCGGGACCGCCGCGGCCGTCGCCGGCGGGGTGACGAGCGTGGCGTGCATGCCGAACACGGAACCCGCGCTCGACAGCCAGGCCGCCGCCGAGTTCGTGATTTTGCAGGCGCGGCGGGCCGGGCACTGCAACGTCTTCCCGTGCGGGGCGGTCACGAAGGGCCGGGCGCAGCAAGAACTCGCCGAGATCGGCGGGCTGGTCGCCGGCGGCGCGGTCGCCTTCACGGACGACGGCGCGCCGGTCGAGTCGGCCGAGCTGATGCGCCGCGCCCTGGAGTACGCGCGGATGTTCGGCAAGGCGGTCGTCGTCCACGCCGAGGTCAGCGAACTGACGCACGGATGGGTCATGGCCGAGGGCGTCGTCAGCGCCCAACTCGGCCTGCGCGGGATGCCGGCCGTGGCCGAGGAGATCATGATCTACCGGGACATCGCGCTCGCCGAACTGACCGGCGGCAAGCTGCACATTCAACACGTGAGCAGCGCCGGCGGCGTCGAGTTGATCCGCCAGGGCCGCGCGCGGGCGGCGAAGTTACTCGCGGCCGGCAAGCCGTCGTTCGAGGTGACCGGCGAGGCCTGCCCGCACCACTTCACGCTGACCGACGAGCGCCTGCGGACGTTCGACAGCAACTACAAGATGGCCCCGCCGCTGCGAACGCAGGCCGACGTGGACGCCATCATCGAGGGGTTGAAAGACGGCACGCTGTCCGTGATTGCGACCGACCACGCGCCGCACGCCGAGCACAAGAAGGCGCGGGAACTCGACCAGGCTCCGAACGGCATCGTCGGCCTTGAAACCTTCCTGCCGGTCAGCGCGACCTACCTCGTGACCGCCGGGCACCTGACCTGGCCGCAGATGCTCGAAAAAATGACGATCAACCCGGCCCGCGTCCTCGGGATCGACGCCGGAGAGACGCCCCGGGGCACCCTGCGGGTCGGCGCGGCGGCCGACGTGACGATCATCGACCCGGCCGCGACGTGGACCATCGACAAGGCGAAGTTCCTGTCGAAGAGCCACAACACGCCGTTCCACGGCTGGGACGTGACCGGCCGCGCGGTCGCCACCATCGTCGGCGGCGTGGTCAAGATGACCGCGCTCCCCGGCCGTCACGCCGCCGGGTCGCCGGGCCGGAGCAAGTAGATTTCGCCGTAAGCCTCGGGCTGGTCGAGCAGCACCTGGCCGAGCTTGATGACTTCGAGCATCGCCAGGAACAGGCCGATCAGCCGCAGGCGGTGCAGGGGCGGCGTGAACAGGTCACGCAACGGCAACCGGCCCCGCGCGGCGACGGCGGCGCGAATTTGGTCCTCGTAAGCCTGCTGCGGCGTCTCGTCCTGCAGGACGGTCGTGGCCCCGGCGGTCGCCTGGGTCTCGCGCAACAGCCGGGCGAAGGCACTGACGAGGTCCCAGAGTTCGACCGGCTTGACGCCGGGGGCCGCCTTGGCACCCGCCGGTTCGGCCGGGGCGGTGCGCGGCAACCGGGTGGCGTGCGTCTCGGCCCGCTGTTCGAGGGCGTGGGCCGCGTCCTTAAACTGGCGGTATTCGAGGAGCTGCTTGACGAGTTCCCGCTGCGGGTCCGGCCCGGCGTTCTCCCGCGGCTCGTCGAGCTTCGGCAGCAAGGACTTCGCCTTGATCTCCATGAGCGTGGCGGCCATGACGAGGAAGTCCCCCGCGAGTTCCACGTCGAGTTCCGTCATCAGCGTGAGGAACTCCAGGAACTGCTCGGCGAGCCGGGTGATCGGCACGTCGAGGACGTCCACCTCCTCGCGCTTGACGAGGTACAACAGCAAGTCGAGCGGCCCGTGAAAGGCGTCGAGTTCGACGGTATACTGCATGGGCGTCCTGAAGAGAAACAGTTTCCACCGCGGAGCAGTCTACGCGACCAGGTTAGCCCAAGAAACCTCACCCCCGGCCCCTCTCCGACGCGGGGAAGAGACCTCACCCCCGGCCCCGCTCCGACGCGGAGAGGGGAGCAAGTGGGTTCGGGTCTTGGACTGAAACCCTCTCGCTCCCCCTCTCCGTTTCGGAGAGGGGGCTGGGGGGGGTGAGGTCGTCTTGGGCGAAGAGACCTCACCCCCGACCCCTCTCCGACGCGGAGAGGGGAGCATGCGGGCTGAAGCCGTTGATTGCGACCCTCTCGCTCCCCCTCTCCGTTTCGGAGAGGGGGCCGGGGGGTGAGGTCGCCTTTCCGCCGTCGCGGCGAGAATTCTTTCCCGAACCCCGAACCCCGCCGCCGGGGCGTGTGTCTGTCCGGGGCGGAATCGCACAAATGGCGGAACTTCGCAAGCGAATCCGAGTCTATCATGGTGCCGGGGAGCGTTCCCCGGTCCTTCTATTGTCAGGC
Organism: Fimbriiglobus sp.; assembly: GCA_043745465.1. Lineage (GTDB taxonomy): Bacteria > Planctomycetota > Planctomycetia > Gemmatales > Gemmataceae > Fimbriiglobus. Next base: position 15,075 of record JAYTSV010000169.1, on the reverse strand, counting down.
TTCACCCCGAACCGTTTTCGGCTCCGCGTCCTTTTTGTGTCTCCCGGAGGTGTCCGATGTTCCTCTCGACCCTGCTCCCCGCGACGACGACGATGACCACCGTTTCGACCGGCACCATGCTGGCGGACCAGGCCAATCGCGTCGGTACGGTGGACGCGGTGAGAGTGAACGTGTGGGACGCCCCGGCGACGATCCCGTCTCCGGGGGTCCATCTCGACCCCCACCCCTTTCCCGGCGAACGCGCGTTCGACGGCTTGCAGGAGGAACCGACGATGTTGGCAACGATGACACTCACCGGACGATCCGCTGCGGGTCGCAAACAGCCGTCCGGCGAACGGTCCCTTGGCTTCACGAGTTATTGCCGGCTGACACAGCCGGCAGCAGCCCAGTGACGCGGGCCGCGGAAAGTCCCGGCAATCTCATTCGGACCAAGTTCTCAACTCCTGGCGCTCCGGCGTCCAGCGTGAACCCGAATTGCCGCGGCCAATCCGCGACCCGCTAACGCCAGTTTTTCCCCCGACCCCCGTGCGGTCCGGCGTCCCGCCCTGGTGCGGAGGCGTCGCCTTCGGCCCACCCGTTTCCCCCAATCACCGGCCAGACGGGACTCGTCCCAGTCGGCCGCGGGGGAACCGGCCGGAAGCGACTTCTCTCCCGTTCGCGCGACCCCGCACCCCACCCCCGGCCGGTTCGCCGCGAGGCGTTGGGTCGCGAGTCCGTCGGCGAGTCCCGACGGCCGCCGCCCGCCCCGCCCGGACGACGCTGCCGCTCGACCCCCTCCGCCTCTGATCCGGGCGGTCGAGCCGTCGATCCGTTGACCGCGAACCCCGGCCGCAGGACTGCCAGACGCCCTCCCAGGATCGGGACAGGATACCGAGACGCCATGATCGCCACGTGCTGGACTGAGATTATCGAGTTGGTGGACCGGGCGAAGACCGGGGACCGGGCCGCCTTCGGCGACCTCGTCGTGCGCTTCCAAACCAGCGTCCACGCGATGGCGCTGGCCCGGGTGCGGAACACCGCCGAGGCCGACGAGTTGACGCAGGAGGTGTTCATCCACGCCATGCGCAAGCTGCCGCAACTCCGCGACCCGCGGTGCTTCGCCGGCTGGTTGCGGCGGATCACGGCCCGCATGGCGATCAACCGCCTGACCCGCCGCGGCCCCGCCTTCGGGACCGACCCGGACGTGCTGAACGCCATCGCCTCGACCCCCGGCGAGGCGTCCGACGAGGCCGAGCGCGGGGAGGCGAAGGCGCAACTGCACGAGGCGTTGACGGCGCTCAAGCCGGACGACCGGGCGACCCTGGACGCGTTCTACCTGCGCGGCCGGAGTTTGAAGCAAATGGCCCGCGAGTTCGACGCCCCCCTGGGCACGATCAAGCGCCGCCTGTTCGTGGCCCGCAACCGCCTCCGCGACGTGCTCCTCGACGCCGGCCTCGGCACCGAGTTCCACCTCGACGAGCCGGCCAAGGCCAAGCACCCCCGGCGCGAACTGGCCGGGGTGTGACGGGAAGCGACCGAGGCTCCGCCGCAGGCGAACTCTTGGCGAGCGGCCCACGTGAGTGGGCTGTTCCAACCTGAAATGGGGGAAGCTATCCCCGGGCGAGCGCCGGAAACTTCCTGCGGGGTGTTTCTCGCCCGTGCAGGTTGGAACGGCCCACTCACGTGGGCCGTTCGCCAAGAGTTCGCCTGCGGCGGAGCCTCGTCTATTCGCCGGTTTTGACTTTCACTTTGTACGCGCCGGTGCCGGCGTCGTTGCCCCAGTGGCTGGGGGCGATTTGCAGGTACAGGCGGCCGGCCTCCTGGGACTTCGGCATCCGGAAGGCGGCCCCGATTGCGAACGGCGGGCCGTTCGGGCCGATCTTGCCGACGACCGACCCGGACTGGACCACGCCCTGCTGCATCCCGCGGTTCGGGTTGAACTGCTGCCCGGGCACCATGACGCGGATATTGCCCTGTTGGTTCTGCGACGCGCTGCCGTTCCCGGCCGGGCCGCTCATGTACCGCCCCGGCTCTTGCGGCCACTGGTCGATGGTGCCGGTGCAGGCGATGTCCAGGCCGACGTTCGCGGTCACATCGACTTCCGTGTCCAGCCACGCGGACCAGTTCAACCGGCTGTACACCGCCGCGTCCAGGGCGATCTCCCCGCCGACCGCGGCGACGGCCACGGCCCGGACCTGGCGGACCTCGGCGATGCGCACGACCGCCTCGCCGAACTGCTTGGTGCGGACCTTGAACGACGGCGAGTCGAGCCGGCCGCGGACGGTGAAGTCGGTCGTCTCGACGGTGTCGTAGTCCTTGGCGTCCACGCGCTCGGCCGGCACGTCCTTGCGGACGGTCAGGAGCAGGGCGACCGCGCGCCGCCGGCGTTCGGCGTCGTCGTCCTGGGCGGCCCGCTTGAGGATGGCCCCGGCGTACTGCTTCAATTCGAGCACCTGCTTGGCGGCGTCCTCGCGGTCGGCGTAGGCCGGGGCGGCGAGCCGCTCGACGGCCGATTCGAGCTTGGCCTCGACCCCCTCGGGGTAGCGGAAGCCGAGTTCGACGCGCTTCAGGTCGGCGAGCGGCACGGTCAGCTTGCCGTACTTCGTCGTCACGGCTACCGCCACTTCGAGGACGACGACCTTGACGTTACTGCCGTCCACGAAGCCCACGTCGAACTCGGGGACCGTCGGCCCCTTCGGCCCGCCGGGGGCCGGTTTGTCGTCGGCCTTCGCGGGTGCTGGCGTCGGCGGTTGGGCCGGACCGGGCAACGGAACGGGGACCGGCGGTTGCGCCGGGGCGGTGCCGAGGGCGAGGACCAGGAGTGCCGCGGGCAGCAGCAAGTGACGGCGCATGAGTCGTTCCCCGGAAGTGCGAACTTCCGAGTTTACCCGGCCCCGCCGCACCGGTCAACGACCTGACTCGGGCTTTGGCGTTCTCGTGCCGCGTCAGTTGGCCGCCCGGCGGAGGCCGTAGGCCCAGAGCACCATCGACGCCAGGGGGCCGACGCCGCACTCGCGCATCCTCGTCGGCAGGTCGTGCGGCAACAGCATGACCAGGACGAGGCCGCCCCAACCGACGAGCAACGCGAGGGTGACGGGATCGCACGTCACGCGGCCGGGCCGGTCGCGCAGGCCCTGCAGCCACAGGCCGGCGACGAGGGGCAGGCCGAGGGCGTAGTAGTGCATGTGCGACACGGGGGTGACGTGCAGCATGGCGATCGTCACGCAGCCGAGGAAGATCAGCCGCTCCGCCGGGTCGGGGCGGATGCCACGCACGACGGCGACGCCGAGCATGGTCAGCGTCAAAAGCCCGGACACGGCGACGTGGAACAGCTTGGAAAAACTGTCGGCGTTGGGCGGCCGCGTGGCGGGGTCGGGGTGCCGCAGGTTGTGCAGCGCGGCCTGGAAGGACTGGCTGTCCGTCGAAGCGGTGTTGGTCAACTCCTTGGCGCGCATCTGGTCGCCGGTGCCGAGCGCCCCGGGGGCCAGCACGGCGTCGAGGAAAGTCGCGTTGTTGTCGATCATCCCCTGCCAGCCCCAGACGGCCGCCGGCACCGCGACGAGGAAGAGGGCCAGGCCGAGTGACAGGCCGACGACACTCCGCCAGTCCTTGCGGACGAGCGAGTCGAGCAGCAGGTACACGGGGAGGACCTTCACGGCCACGGCCCCGGCGAGCCACAGCCCCGCGCGGACCGGCTGCCGCCGGCACGAGGCCGTGAACGTGCCGGCGATCAGCGCCACGACGACGACGTTGACCTGGCCCCGGGCCAGCGTGTAGGTCAGGCCGCCGATGCAGACGTAGAACGGCACCGTTCGGGCGTACCACCAGCGCCGCGAGTACGGCACCTCGCCGGGCAAGACGGCGGCGGCGAAGCGGTGCAGCGACCAGGTAATCAGGCCGACGCTCAGGAGGTACCATGCGGTGACGGACGCCCAGAAGGGCAGGTAGCCGGCGTGGTCCTGGAAGGCGAACGGGTCGGCGAACGGCACCATCGCCACGGCGAACGGCGGCGGGTAGCAGTAGTGCCAGCCGTTGTCGTCGCACGTGTTCAGGCCGTAAATGTCCGTGCCGACGCGGACGGCGTGGGCCGCCCGGCAGTAGACACCGAAGTCCGTCTTTCGGGACTCTTGGAAGGCCGAGCGCAACAGGACGAGGCCGCCGAAGGCGAGCATCGTCGCCGCGAGCAGGACCAACCCGCCGCGCTCGAAGCGGTAGAGCGGGCCGTCGGCGGTGCCGGCTCGCGCCGGGGGCGGAGTCCGGGCCGGCTTCGGGGCGGGGGTCGCGTCGGCGGTCATCGCGGTCAGCATCACCTTCATCATCGGTCAGCGGGCCGTCGAGACTTGCCCCAGTTCGGCCGGGTCTTCGCGTTCGGCGGGGTCCGGCTCGACGACGGCGGCCTCAATCACCCGCATCGCCTTCCACCGGCCGGTGCGGAACCGCAACCAGAAGCAGACGGCAATGACCAGGACGTAGAAGCTGATGAAGCACCAGGCGAGGAGCACCGAGCCGCCCATCTGGACGACGACGTAGGTCGGCAGGACCATGAGTGGCCAGGCCAGGGCGAAGGTCAGCCAGGTGACGAACCGGGTGTCGCCGGCCCCCCGCAGCGCACAGGCGTAAACGACGTTCGCCGCGTCGGCCAGGGAGTAGACGGCGATCAACACCAGCAGCGGCGGGATCAAGACGGCGACCTCCTCCCAGGCGACCGGGGCCGCGCCGCCGTCCGCCAAGTCGGGGTTCGAGCGGAACAGTTCGATCAGCGGTCCGGGGTAAGCGACCAGCAACATGGCGACGGCGGCCATGTACCCGAGCGCCCACCGGACGCCCAGGTTGGTCGAGCGCTCGGCGAGGTCGGGGCGGTTCTCCCCGAGGCGCTGGCCGACCATGATGGCGACCGCCTGGCCCATGCCGTACATCGGCAGGAAGGTGAGCAGGTTGAACGTGATGGCGATACTCACGGCCGCGGCCGTCGCCTGACCGAGTTGGCCGACGAGCATGGTGAAGATCGTGAACGTGAACACGTCGAGCGCCATTTGCAAACCGGCCGGGCCGCCGAACGTCATCAGGCGGGTGAAGAGTTCGCGCTCGGGGTGCCAGCCGGCCAAGGTGTTGAAGGCGCGGCGGAACTTCGGCTGCCAGAACATGGCCAGGGCCGTGACCGCGGCGGCCCACGAGCCGACGACGGTCGCCCAGCCGGCCCCCTCGATGCCCAGCCGCGGGAACCCGTGGTGGCCGAAGATGAGCAAGTACGCCAGGGCCGCGTTGACGACCGTGCCGACGCCGTTGATGAGCAACACGGCCCACGGCGAGCCGCGGCCGGCGAAGAAGCTGCCGACGGTCGCCGTGACGAGCATCGGCAGCGCGGCGAAACACAGCGGCCGCAAGTACGCCGTTTCGAGCACCTGCAGCGACGCCTCGTGGCGGCCGAGGGCGACGTAGGCCGGGGCGAGCGGCCACAGCAGCATGAAGAGCAGCCCCGTGGCCAGCGAGAAGTGCAGCCCCTGCCACACGGCCGGGCCGACGCGGTGCGGGCGGCCGGCCCCGGTGTACTGCGCCACAAAGGTGGTCGCGTACAGCGCCGTCCCCTGGAACAGCGCGAACGGCAGCCAGAACAGCATCGCGGCGGGGAACGAGGCCGCCACTTCGCTCGGGCCGTACCAGCTCAGCATCAGCCGGTCGAGCGTAATCTGCGCCGTCAAGAAGCCGTTGCTCAGGACCAGCGGCACGGCCAACGCCAGCAGCTCGCGGCTCCCGCCGGGGGTCGATTGCGAACGGTCAGCCGACATGCCGAAGTCTCAAGGAAGAGGGGTTACCGGACCAGCAGGCGCAGCTCGCGCGGCAGCGGGAAGTTCACGTGCTCTTCGCGGACCATCCGGTGCTCGACCGTCGTCTCGAAGGTCGATTGCAGCCACGCGACCACGTCTTGCACGTGGTCTTCCGGCGCGCTCGCCCCGGCCGTCACCAGCACGGTGTCGGTCGGGCGGAACCAGTCGCGTTGCAACTCCCGAGCCGCGTCGATCAGGTACGCCGGCTTGCCGTTCTGCTTGGCGATCTCGGCGAGGCGGTTGCTGTTCGACGAGTTCTGCGAGCCGAGGACGACGACCACGTCGGCCTCGGGCACCAGGTCTTTGACGGCCTCCTGGCGGTTCTGGGTCGCGTAACAGATGTCGTCCTTGTTCGGCCCGACGACCTGCGGGAACTTCGCCCGGAGCGCCGCGATGATGCCGCGGGTCTCGTCCACGCTCAGCGTCGTCTGCGTCAGGAAGGCGAGCTTCGTGCCGGGGGGTAAGGCCAGCGCCTCCACGTCGGCGAGGTCCTCGACGAGGACGATGGCCGCCGGGGCTTCGCCCATCGTGCCGATGACCTCGTCGTGCCCCTCGTGGCCGATGAGCACGATCGTGAACCCGTCCCGGGCGTATTTGATCGCCTCCAGGTGGACCTTGGTGACGAGCGGGCAGGTCGCGTCGATGGCCAGGAGGTCGCGCGCCGCGGCCTCCCGGCGGATCGCCGGCGACACCCCGTGCGCGCTGAACAGGACCGTCTTGCCGTTCGGCACTTCGCCCAGGCCGTCCACGAAGACGACCCCGCGCTGACGGAATTTCTCGACGATCGGCCGGTTGTGGACGATCTCGTGGAAGACGTAGATCGGGGTGCCGAAGTGCGCGATGGCCGTTTCGAGGCTCTCGATCGCCATGTTCACGCCCGCGCAGAAGCCGCGCGGGTTCGCCAGAATGAGCTTCATCGACCGTTCCTTTCCCGCGTGCCGTTCCGGTTATCATAGCGGAAGCGTCGGCAGTTACCCAACCCGACGGGAACCGCACCCCCGCGAGTCTCATAATCCCCGACGGCCCCAGGAACGGCGATGAACTGGCACTGGTCCCCTGCCCTCGACATGGCCCCGGCCGAGCGCGACCGCTTCCTGGCCGACGCCCTGCCCGGCTGTTACCTCGGCGAGCCGGTCCGCGGCCCCGTCCCCGGCGGTCGTGCGGCGGCGTTGAAGCACCTCGCCGGGTACGACCTCGCCGATTACGGCCGGTCGCGCAACTTTACCGCCGGGGCCGTTTCCCGGCTGTCCCCGTACCTGCGGCACGGCATGGTGTCGATGCCCGAGGTCCGCGACGCGATCAAGACCCGGTACGCCACGGAACCCGCGCGGAGCGAAGAGTTCCTCCGGCAACTCGCCTGGCGCGACTTCTTCGACAAGGTCCTCGACTGGCACGGCCGCGGCCTCGAAGACAACCTCGAAGACGCCAAGCACCCGGTCGAACGCCGCGCCGAGCTGCCGCCGGACATCGCCGCGGCGGCCACCGGGCTACCGTGCATGGACGGCACGCTGCACCAACTCTTCGACACCGGATACCTGCACAACCACCAGCGGATGTGGTTCGCGGCGTACCTCTGTCACTACCGCGGCATCTCGTGGAAAGACGGCGCGCGGCTGTTCCGCCAGTACCTCCTCGACGGCGACGTGGCCAGCAACAATTCGAGCTGGCAGTGGGTCGAGAGCACCTTCGCGTCGAAGCCGTACTTCATGAACCAGGAGAACATCGACAAGTTCTCCGGCGGCCAGTACTGCCGCACCTGCCGCGTCGTCTGCCCGTTCCGCGCGAGCTACGACGACCTGCAAGAGAAGCTGTTCAACGCCCGCCGCGCGCCGCTGCAAATGGTCGGCCGGGTCGAGCCGCCGAAGCCGCCGGTGCCGCGCGACCCGGTCCGAACCGTCGCCCCCGCGGCGGTGCGGTGCGATTCCGTCGTCTGGGTCCACGACGCGACAATTTCGCCGGACGACGCGGCCTCGAAGGCGAACCCGACCGCCGCCGTCGTCTTCGCGTTCGACGAGCGCTCCCTGCGCCGCGAGCCGTGGGCCTTCCACCGCCTGGCGTTCGTCTTCGACGGCGTCGTCGAACTGCTGCGCGGCCTGCCGAACCCGGTGAAATTCGTGACGATCGGCGACCCGGCCACCGACATCGCGGCGGCGGCGAAGACACTGGGGGCGACGACCGTCCACGTCACCGACCACCCGAACCCGTGGGTCCGCGAAACGGCCGCGACCCTGCGCAAGTCGTTCGCGGTCACCGAGTACGCCCGGCCGGTGCTGGCCGCGTCCACTGAGGAGCCGCGCCGCTTTTCCCGCTACTGGGACAAGTCCGCGGCGCAGGTCCTCGGCTACGCGCCCAAGGGCGGGAAGAAGTTCCAGAAATGACCGACACCCCGTTGACACTGATCGTCGGGGCCGGCCTGAGCGGGCTGGCCGCGGCGCGCACCCTGGCCGACGCCGGGCACCGCGTGCTGGTCCTCGACAAGGGCCGCGGGGTCGGCGGCCGGCTGGCCACGAAGCGCGTCGAACTCGCCGGCGAGACCTTCCGGTTCGACCACGGGGCGCAGTACTTCACGGCCCGCGACCCCGATTTCCGGCACGCCGTCGAGTCGTGGCAGGCCGCCGGGGTCGCCGACGTGTGGGCCGACGACTTCCCCGCAACCCCGGGCCGGGCCGCGGCCCGGCGCGACCACTACCCCCGGTACCGCGGCACCGACGGCATGACCGGCATCGCCAAGCACCTGGCCGACGGCCTCGAAGTCGAGTGCGGTCTCCGCGTCGTTGAACTGAGCGTCCAGGCCGGCGCGTGGCTCGTCGCGTGCGACACCGGCGAACAGTTCCGCGCGACCAACCTCGTCCTCACGGCCCCCGTGCCGCAACTCCTCGCGCTGCTCGCGGACAGCGGCCTGACCCTCGACGCGACACTGCTCGCCGACTTGCAAAAGGTCGAGTACGCCCCGTGCCTGGCCCTGCTGGCGACCCTCGACGGGCCGAGCGGCGTGCCCGAACCGGGCGGGATGTTCGCCGGTCCGGAGCCGGTCGGCTGGGTCGCGGACAACACGCAGAAGGGCCTTTCGCCCATCGGCCACGCGGCGATCACCATCCACGCCGGCCCCGAGTTCAGCCGGACCCACTACAAGACGCCCGAAGCCGACGTGACCGCCGCGCTGCTCGAAGGGGCAAAGGACTGGCTCGGCTCGACCGTCGTCGCCACGACCCTGCACCGCTGGCTGTACAGCCTGCCGACCGTCGTCTACCCGCGCCGGCACGCCGAGTGGCACGCCGCACCGGCCGGCCGGGTGTTCTTCGCCGGGGACGCCTTCGGCGGGCCGCGCATCGAAGGCGCGTACCTGTCCGGCCGGTCCGTCGCCGCCGCCCTGCTTCACGACACCGGCACGACCTGATCCCCGGCGACGACGAACACCCGGTCCCCCGGCCGCGGCGTCACGACCGCGCCGCCGGTGAACTCGCCGAACGCCGGCAGCACCCCAACCCGCGGCCCGAACCAGAACCCCGGCAACTTCAACCGCTGCCGCCCGCAGCGGCAATAGCCGCGTCTTCTTGGCGTCGCGGTTGGCCCGCCACCAGCGATCGACGCCGGCGAAGATTTCTTCGCTCGTCTCCCAGCGGTAAATCGGCAAGCCGAATGTCGATTCGGTGACGAACGTGTGGCACTTGACCGGCTAAAAGTGGCACACGTCGGGTCGGGTGTGACCTTGTAGTCCCCCGCGACCACGGCGACTTCGCCCTGGTATTCGAGGCGAATTTGCGCCGATCCCAGCACGTGCCCGGCCGGGTGCAGCGACACGGTGACGCCGTTCTCGGCGATCGTCTCGCCGTAGTCGAGGCACTGCAAGTCGATGTCGGCCCCGAGCCGCGTCCGCATCAGGTGCTGGCCCGAGGTCGCCGCGAGGTACGCCGCGCTGCCGGGCCGGGCGTGGTCGGCGTGGGCGTGCGTGATGACGGCGCGCTCGACCGGCCGCCACGGGTCGATGTGGAAGTTCCCCTGCGGGCAGTACAGCCCGGCGTCGGTCGTCTGGAGGAGTCGCGTCACGGGGCCACTCCCGTCAGGTGCCGGCGTGCAGTTTCTTTAAGAATTCGCCAGCCACTCGGCGGTGCTCGTCCATCTTGTCGCCGAGCTTGTCGCGCATGGCGACCATGACACTCATGCGCGGGTTCTTGGCGAAGAAGTCGGCCTGCTTGTCGATGAAGTTCCAGTACAAAGCATCCCAGACGGCGCACCACGGCCCCTTCTTGTGATCGCTCATTTTCAGCACGTAACTCGACCCCGAGATGTACGGCTTGGTCGTCATCGTGCCGCCGTCGGCGTGCTGGCTCATGCCGTACACGTTCGGCACCATGACCCAGTCGTAGGCGTCGATATAGATTTCCATGAACCACTGAAAGACGGCGTCCGGGTGGATTTCGCAGAGGAGCATAAAATTCCCCAAGATCATCAGCCGCTCGATGTGGTGCGAGTAGCCGGTTTTCAGGGCGTTCTTGACGACGAGATCGACCGGGTCGATGCCGGTCGTGCCGTCGTAGAAGGCGGCGGGGACGGGGTGCTTGAAGCCCCAGAAGTTGGTCGTCCGCTGCTTGCCGCCGCGGGTCAAGTAGACGAGCCGGACGAACTCGCGCCAGCCGATCACCTGCCGGACGAAGCCTTCGAGGGAGTTCGTCGGCACGTCGCCGTCCCGCGCCAGCGCGGCACTCACGACTTCCGCCGGGGTGAGCAGCCCGGTGTTCAACATCGGCGTCAGAACGCTGTGAAACAGCGTCATTTCCCGCGTCGAGATCGCGTCCTCGTAGTCGCCGAACTCGCCGAGCCGGTTCTTGACGAACTCCTTGAGCCACGCCTTGGCCTCGGCGTGGGAGGTCGGATAAACGAACGGGCCGTCGTCGCCGAGGGCCTTGGGGAAGTGGGCGCGGACGTAGGCGCGGGCCTCGCGCACGGCGTCGTTCTCGGGCACCGCCTTGATCGCCGGGGGCTTGACGGTCGCCGGCATCCGCTTGCGGTTCTCGGCGTCGAACGACCACTTGCCGCCGCGCGGCTTGCCGTCGTCTTCGAGCAGCACGCCGAGCCGCTTGCGCTGCCGCATGTAGAAGGCGGTGAAGTACAGTTTCGGCTTCAACTTCGTGTACGCGGCAATCTCGGACCGCGGGGTCAAGAAGTGCGGATCGTCGAGAATAGTCAACTCGATCTTGGCCTTCGCCAACGCCTCCGTCAACCGCCGCGTCAAGTGGTCGTCGCACGGGTCGATCACCCGGGCGTGCGTCGCCTTCGCCTCGATGAGGATACCGGCGATGTCCCCAGTCGTCTTCAACTGACTCGCCTCGATCGTCTCGACGGGGAGATTTAACCCGGCGGCGTAGCGGGCCATACTCGCGCGGTGCAGCATCAACTTTTGGCGGTGGAAGGCGTACTGCGCGAACAGCAACGGGTCTTCCACCAGGTACGCCCGGTCGGCCCCGGCCAGGGCAGGCTGGTCGGCGTACAGTTGGTGCGGATAAATCAGGGCGGCCGTGGGCATTCGTTCGCGTCCGGGAGGAGTCGGGTCGGGGCCATCCATTGTTAGCGAGTGTGAAGGACGGAAGTCGAATCGGCCGCGCCACCGGCCGGCGTCGTATCACTATCGCGTCGATCGTTCGCCAATCGCCCCGAGGGACCTCTGCCGTGCCGCCCACCAATTTGTCGCGCCGCTGCCTGGCGGAGACCGTCGGCACGTTCGCCCTCGTGTTCGCGGGGACCGGGGCGGTCGTCGTCAACGACGTACACGGCGGGGCCGTGACGCACGTCGGTATCGCGCTGACCTTCGGCCTCGTCGTGACCGCGATGATTTACGCCCTCGGCCCGGTGTCCGGGTCGCACCTGAACCCGGCCGTGACGCTGGCCCTGGCCGCGGCCGGGGCGCACCCGCGCCGCGACGTGCTGCCGTACTTCGCCGCGCAAGTCGCCGGGGCGTTCCTGGCGAGCGGCCTGCTCGCGCTGGCCTTCCCGCAGCACGGCACCCTCGGGGCGACGCTGCCGGCCGGGGCGTGGGGAGTGTCGTGGGCGTTCGAGTTCGTGCTGACGGCCATCCTGCTCGTCGTCGTCCGCGGCTGCCAGACCGGCCCGGCCGCGTGGCTGCCGCTGATCGGCGTCGCCGTCGGCGCGACCATCGGCCTGGAGGCGATGTTCGCCGGCCCGGTGTGCGGGGCGTCGATGAACCCGGCCCGGTCGCTGGCCCCGGCCGTCGTGTCCGGGCACGTCGAGTTCCTGGCCGTCTACCTGACGGCCCCGTTCCTGGGCGCGCTAGCCGGCGTCGGCCTGTCGCACGCCCTGTTCACCAGTCCCCCGGAGGAGTCGTCGTGACCCCGAAAATCGTCCTCTTCGTGTGCGTCGAGAACAGCAACCGCTCGCAGATGGCCGAGGCGTTCGCGCGCATCCACGGCGGGCCGGGCGTCGTCGCGGCCAGTTCCGGGTCGCGGCCGTCGGGCCGGGTCAACCCGCGCGCGATCGAGTTCATGAAGGAGGTCGGCTACGACCTGAGTACGCACGCCTCGAAGTCGCTGGCCGAGTTCGACGGCCGGGAAATCGCGGTCGCCGTAACGATGGGCTGCGGCGACGAGTGCCCGCTGGTCAAAGCCGCGCGGCGCGAGGAGTGGCAAATCCCCGACCCCAAGGAGATGCCGGCCGAGGACTACCGCAAGACCCGCGACCTGATCGAGGCCAAGGTCAAGGCGCTGCTCGCCGACTTGGGCTGAGCGGGGGCCGCCAGCCGCTTCGCCCAGCCCTTGGCGAGGTCGTGCAGCGGCCGGTCGAGGTAACGGGCGACCAGTGCACCGAGGGCCAAGGTGACGGCGACCGTCAGGGCCGCTGCGGGCCACGCCCCACCGACGCCGGCGGCCCGGGCGAGCGCGGCGGTCAGGATAAAAGCGAACGGCTGCACCAGGTACAGCGAGTACGACATCGCCCCGGCGGCGGTGGCGAACCGGGCGATCGGTCGGAACGTCCCGGCCCGGTCGAGGCGGGCGGTGCCCAGCACCAGCGCCGCCGCCGGCAGTCCCCAGGTGGCGACTCGGGCCCAGGCGACCGCGGGGGCGGCGATGACGTCGGACTGGAGGCCGCACTCCCCGGCCCCGAAACAGCCCCGCGCCAGGCCGGCCAGGCCGATGCCAACGAACGCCCAACCCGCCCACCGGGGGACCGAGTCCGTCAGGCGGTAGGCGAGTAACCCGAGCGCGAACTCGGCCGTCAGTGGGGTGAGGGCGAAGTTCGGGTAGGCCCACCCGCGGACCGGGCCGAGGGCGGTGAACGCGAGCGGGGCGAGGACGAACAGCCCGATCATCGCCGGGACCGCCCGCCGCCCGCCGACCCCCGCCGCGACCGCCGTCGCCACGACGTAGAAGCCCATCTCGTAGCACAGCGTCCACCCGTAGGGGTGCGCCGTCACCGGGTCCATCGCGTCCCCCGCGAGCGGCATCAAGGTGACGGTCGTCACGAGCATCGGCGCGGACAGCGGGTAGGAGCGAAAGTTCGGCACCATCAGGCAGGCCGCCGAGGCGACGAAGTAAAGGGGCAGGATGCGGGCGAGGCGGGCGAGCAGGAACGACCGCGGGGTGGTCGCCGGCTTGTCGAGCGTCAAGCCGATCAGGTAGCCGCTCAGCACGAAGAAGATATCGACGCCCCAGTACCCGACGAACCGATCGACGGCCGGCGGCAGTACCACGTCCCGGCCGCAGACGTTCATCACGGAGTAGCGGACGTGTTCGCCCAATACCAGGAGCGCGGCGGCCCCGCGGAGCAGTTCCAGCCCGAGTAAGCGGTTCATCGCACGCCCCTTCGACGGCTGTGGCGGAGTCGGTCCGCCCAACCGTAGGTCGGACTTCGGCCGTTGCCAACTTCTCGCGGCAAGGCGGGGCGGGTTCTGGTACGATGGCGGGAGTCGTTCTTCTCTCCGGGTGACGCCATGATTCGACTCGATGCCCCGCGCGCCGTCTCGTTCTGCGACGGCACGACCCGCCGCGACTTCCTCCACGCCGGCGTCCTCGCGCCGCTGGGCCTGTCGCTCGCCGGGTACGCCCGGGCGACCGCGACGGCGAAGGCCGAGGGCAAGCCGGACAAGGACGTGAACTGCATCCTGATGATGCTCGTCGGTGCCCCGAGCCAGCTCGACACGTTCGACCCCAAGCCGAACGCCCCGGCCGAGGTCCGTGGGCCGTTCGCCGCGAAGCCGTCGAAGGTGCCGGGGTTCCAACTGAGCGAGATTCTGCCCAAGATTTCCGAGCACACCGACAAGTTCTCGGTCATCCGCTCGCTGTACCACACGGCGACGGCGGTCCACGACACCGGCTACCAGATGATGCAGTCCGGCCGGCTATTCACGCCGGGCCTGGAGCACCCGAACATCGGCTGCGTGCAGGGCTTCCTCAAGGGCGGCCGGGGCGAACTCCCGGCGCACGTCATGGTGCCCAAGGCGATCGGCCGGACCGGCGGGAACCTGCCGCACGGCGAGTCGGCCGGGTACCTCGGCAAGCGGTACGACCCACTAATTTTGAACGCCGACCCCGCCGCGCCGGACTTCAAGGTGCCCGACCTGCTGCCGCCCGACTCGATCCCGGCAATCCGCGGCGACCGCCGGCAGCGCCTCCGTGCCGCCGTGGACGGGTCGCTGGGGGCGTTCGAGAACTCGGCCGCTGCGAAGCAGATGGACGACACCTTCGCCCTCGCCTACCGGCTCATGTCCAGCCCCAAGGCGCGGGCGGCGTTCGACCTGGCCCAGGAGCCGGTCAAGGTCCGCGACCGGTACGGCCGCACCCGCTTCGGCCAGTCGTGCCTGCTCGCCCGCCGGCTCGTCGAGGCGGGGGTCCGCTTCGTCACCATCAACATGTTCGAGACGGTCTTCGACGAACTCACCTGGGACATCCACGGCTCCCGGCCGTTCACGGACATCAACGAAATGTCCCGCGTCATCGCCCCGAACTTCGACCAGGGGTACTCGGCGCTGCTCGAAGACTTGACGCAGCGCGGCCTGTACGACAGCACCGTCGTGGCCGCGACCGGCGAGTTCGGCCGGACGCCGAAGATCAACCCGGCCGGCGGCCGCGACCACCACCCCGGCGTTTGGTCGATGATTATCGGCGGCGGTCCGATCAAGGGCGGCCGCATCATCGGCGAGTCCGACGAACTGGCCTACGCGCCCAAGACCCGGCCGACGACCCCCGGCGAGGTCGCCGCGACGATCTACCAGGCCATCGGCATCGACCCGCACAAGGAACTCCCCGGCCCGCAAAACCGC
>JAYTSV010000168.1:0-4279 GCA_043745465.1 Fimbriiglobus sp. | reverse complement strand
GACACGAGCAGCGGCTGGTCGCGCAGGAACACCCGGCCGGCGCGGAAGGCGGCGGTGTCGAGCAGCGTGAACGCCAGCCCGAAACTCAGGACGGCGTTCAGCGGCCCGCGCGACTCCGGGGCCACGGCGAAGTTCGCCAGCAGTAGCCCGACGACGAGGCCGAACCAACGGATCTTCACCGCGATCGACTCGGCCGGCAGTTCCCACGAGGCGTCGGCCGGCCGCGGCGCGAGCCAGTCGGCGAGCGTCACTCGTCCTCCTCGCGCAACTTCGCCAGCACGCTGTAGTCCTCCAAAGTCGAAGTGTCCGAGGTCGAGACTTTGCCGGCCGCCACGTCGCGCAGCAGCCGCCGCATGATCTTGCCGCTGCGGGTCTTCGGGAGGGTGTCGGTGAACTTGATCTCGTCCGGCCGGGCGAGTGCCCCAATCTCCTTGGCGACGTGGGCCTTCAACTGAACCTTCAACTCGTCGGTTGCGGTGACGCCCTGCTTCAGGGTCACGAAACAGACGATCGCCTCGCCCTTCAGGTCGTCCGGCTTGCCTACAACCGCCGCCTCGGCGACTTGGGCGTGGCCGACCAAGGCGCTCTCGACCTCCATCGTGCTGAGGCGGTGCCCGGATACGTTGAGCACGTCATCGACGCGGCCCATGACCCAGACGTAGCCGTCGGCGTCCTTGCGCGAGCCGTCGGCGGTGAAGTAGCAGCCGGGGATTTGGCTCCAGTACGTCTCGTGGAAGCGGGCGTCGTCGCCGTAGATCGTGCGCATCATGCTGGGCCACGGCCGCTTGATGACCAGGAAGCCGCCCTCCCCCGCCGGCACGGGGTTGCCCTGCTTATCGACGACCTCGACGATCACCCCCGGCAGCGGCTTCGTGGCACTCCCCGGCTTGGTAACCGTCGCCCCCGGCAGCGGCGCGATCATGATCGCGCCGGTCTCGGTCTGCCACCAGGTATCGACGATGGGGCAGCGGCCGCCGCCGATGACCTCGTGATACCACATCCACGCCTCGGGGTTGATCGGCTCGCCGACGCTGCCCAAGAGCTTCAGCGACGACAGGTCGCACCCCTTCGGCCATTGGTCGCCCCACTTCATGAACGCCCGAATGGCCGTCGGGGCGGTGTAGAACTTTGTGACCTTGTACTTCTCGATGACTTTCCAGAAGCGGTCTTCCTGCGGCTGATTCGGTGCCCCTTCGTACATGACCACCGTGCAGCCGTTGGCCAGCGGGCCGTACACACAATAGCTGTGGCCCGTGATCCAGCCGACATCGGCGGTACACCAATACACGTCGTCGTCCTTGATGTCGAAGACGAGCTTGTGCGTCAACGACGCCCCCAACAAGTAGCCGCCGCTGGTGTGCAGGACGCCCTTCGGCTTGCCGGTGCTGCCGGAGGTGTACAGCACGAACAGCGGGGTTTCGCTGTCGAACGGCTCCGCGGGACAGTCGTCACTCGCGGCCGCCATCAACTCGTGCCACCACACGTCGCGGCCCGGCGTCATCGTGACCGGCGAGTCGCAGCGGTTGAAGACGATGCACGTCTGGACGCTCGGCGACTTCAACAGTGCCTCATCGACGTTGGCCTTGAGCGGCACGACCTTGCCGCGCCGCCAGCCCCCGTCGGCCGTGACGATCACCTTCGACTTGGCGTCGTTGTTGCGGTCGGCGACCGCCTCGGCGCTGAAGCCGCCGAAGATCACGGAGTGGACCGCGCCGATCCGCGCGCACGCCAGCATCGCGACGGCCGCTTCCGGCGTCATCGGCAGGTAGATCGTGACGCGGTCGCCGGAGACAACACCCAGCGACTTCAGGACGTTGGCGAACTTGCAGACCTCGACATGCAGTTGCGAATACGTGATCGCCCGCGCGTCGCCCGGCTCGCCCTCGAAGTGGATCGCGACCTTGTCGCCGTTGCCGGCCTCGACGTGCCGATCGACGCAGTTGGCACTCACGTTGAGTCGGCCGCCGACGAACCACTTGGCGTGCGGGGCACCGGTCCAGTCGCAGACGACATCCCAGCGCTTCGACCATTGCAGGCTCTCGGCTTGCACACTCCAGTAGCCGTCGGGGTCGCGCTCGGCCCAGTCGCGCAGGCGTTGGGCTTCGTCCTCGCCGCGGACGTGGGCGTCCGCGGCGAACTCCGCCGGGGGGGCGAAGGTGCGGGTTTCCTTGAGCGAACTCGAAATGTTGGGACCGGGGGAGGCCATCAGTTGCACCTGCGCGGCGGGGGAAGCGGTTGCCGGCATCGTAGATAAGATGCACACCAACCGCAACTTCGGAGTTTGAATCATGGCCGACACGTTCACCGTCGCGCTGGTGCAAATGAGATGTCACCCCGACCCCGAGCCGAACCTCGTTAAGGCCGAGGACGCCATCCGCGAGGCGGCCAAGCGGGGGGCGCAGGTCGTCTGCCTGCCGGAGCTGTTCACGGGGCCGTACTTCTGCCAGAAGGAGGACGCCGCGACCTTCGACCTCGCCGAGCCGATCCCCGGCCCGTCGTCGGAGCGCCTGGGCCGCGCCGCCAAGGCCAACAACGTCGTCGTGGTGGGGTCGCTGTTCGAGCGGCGCATGGCGGGGGTGTACCACAACACCGCGACCGTCCACGACGCCGACGGCAGCTTCCTGGGCATGTACCGCAAGATGCACATCCCCGACGACCCGCTCTACTACGAGAAGTACTACTTCACGCCGGGCGACTTGGGCTTCAAGGTCTTCGCCACGAAGTACGCCAAGGTGGGGACGCTAATTTGCTGGGACCAGTGGTACCCGGAGGCGGCCCGGCTGACGGCGTTGCAGGGGGCCGAGGTGCTGTTCTACCCGACGGCGATCGGCTGGCACCCGCGCGAGAAGGCCGAGTACGGCGAGGCCCAGCACAGCGCCTGGGAGACAAGCATGAGGGCGCACGCCATCGCCAACGGCATCTACGTCGGCGGCGTCAACCGCACCGGGCACGAGAATTTGCCGGGGGCCAACGCGGACGCCGGCATCGAGTTCTGGGGCGGTTCGTTCGTCGCCGACCCGTTCGGCCGGCTGCTGCAAAAGGCGGCGACGGCGACCGACGAGATTGTGGTGCAGACGTGTGACCGGAAATTGATGGAGGACGTGCGCCGCAACTGGCCCTTCTTTAGGGACCGGCGCATTGATGCGTATGGGAGCATTACGAAGAGGGTTATGGATTGAGATACACCAACCCAGGGACGGCCGTCCCTGGGCTTATGATAATCTCTTTAGCGCGTACGGCGCTGGGTCGATGTGAGGCTTCTCGCCCGCCAGCATCTCCGCCACCAGTTTCCCCGTGGCGGGGGCCATCGACAGGCCGAGCATGTTGTGCCCGGCCGCGATGAGAACGTTGCGCGCGGCCGGGGCGCGGTCGATCACCGGCAGCCCGTCGAACGTCATCGGCCGCCAGCCCCACCACTCCTCCTGCACCGGCTCCGCGAGCGGGTCGCGCAGGTACACCTTCGCCGCGTCGGTGAGCAGGGAGAGGCGTGCGCGGTTCATGCTGGCGTCGTAGCCGGCGAACTCCATCGTCGAACCGAGCCGGTAGCCGCTCGCGAACGGCGTGACCGCGACGCGGTGTTCCTCGAGGATGAGCGGGTACGTCGGGCACACCGCCGGCCGCGGCATCGTGACGGAGTAGCCCTTCCCCGGCTGAATCGGCACGCGGCAGCCGAGTTCGGCGTTCAACTGCGGCGTCCACGCACCGGTCGCAACGATGAAGTGATCGGCGGCGATGTCGCCTGTGCTTGTATGAACCGCGGTCGCCGTGCCGTTTGCACCCGCAAAGCCGCCAGCGGCACAATGCTCGCGAATCTCCACGCCGAGCGCGAGCAGCACCCGTCGGAGTTCGCTCATCAACTTGTCGGGGCGCAGGTGCGCGTCGGATTCGTACAGGTAGCCGCCGGCCATGCCGGGCTTCAGCGCCGGTTCGAGTTCGGCGAGCGCGGCCGAATCGAACCTCTTCGCGGGCATCGCGAACTCGCGCCGAAGCAACTCGTCGGTGTGGGCGTAGTGGTCGAAGTGCTTCAGCGTTTGATAGACGAACAGCAGTCCCTTCTCCTCCCACTCGCACTCGATCTTTTCCGCGCGAAATAGTTCGTCGAAGAGGGTTCGCGACGAGTTCAGTAGAGCCTGAATCGCGCGGCCGGCGGCCATCATGTCGCGGGTGTTGCACTTGCGGGCGAAGCCGAGGAACCAGCCGAGGTTGGCGAGCGCGACGCCCGGCCGCACCTTGAGCGGGGAGTTCCGCTTGAACAGCGTCTTGAGCGTGGACCAGATCG
>JAYTSV010000167.1:0-4306 GCA_043745465.1 Fimbriiglobus sp. | reverse complement strand
TCGCCCGAAGTGCAAATCGCCTTGCTCACGGATCGGATTAACTACCTGACCGAGCACATGCGTTCGCACAAGAAGGACTTCTCCAGCCGCCGCGGCTTGCTCAAGCTCGTCAGTCAGCGATCCGACCTGCTCAAGTACCTCCGCGAGACGGAACGCGAACGGTACCTGGCGGTCATTCAACGGCTCGGCCTGCGGAAGTAAGCGAGTCCGAGTTCTCGAAGTGACGTAATGCCGGTCCGCCGCTTCCCAGATGCGCGGCGGGCCACTCCACCCCCTCGGGGGTCACCCAAGCGTGACCCCGCCCGGTGGTGGCCCGACTCCGCACCTCCCGTCCCGCGCCGCACCCTGTCGCACCACCTGCGAAAGGGTTGTCCGTGTCTGTTACTCCTTCGACCGTTAAGTACACCCGCCACGAAATCCATGTCGGGGCCGGCACGCTCGTGCTGGAAACCGGTAAGCTCGCCAAGCAGGCGCACGGGGCCGTCCTGGTCAGTTACGGCGAGACCGCCGTTCTCGTTGCCGCCGTCGAGGGGAACCCCATCCCCGGCCGCGACTTCTTCCCGCTGACCTGCGACTACCGCGAGCGGACCTACGCCGCCGGCAAGTTCCCCGGCGGCTTCATCAAGCGCGAAACCCGGTCCAGCACCAAAGAAACGCTCACCTCGCGGCTCATGGACCGGCCCATCCGCCCGCTCTTCCCCGTCGGCTACATCAACGAAGTCCAGGTCCAGGCCAACGTCTTCTCCGCCGACAAGGAGAACGACCCCGACGTGCTCGCGCTGATCGGCGCGTCGGCCGCGCTGCACGTCTCGCACCTGCCGTTCATGCACCCCATCGGGGCGGTCCGCGTCGGCCGGGTCAACGGCGAACTGATCGCCCTGCCGACCTCGACGCAGATGGACGAGAGCGACCTCGACCTGATCGTCGCCGCCACCCGCGACGCGGTCTGCATGATCGAAGGGTTCGCCCGCGAACTCCCCGAGGAGATCGTCGCCGAGGCGATCGGCTTCGCCCACAAGGCGATTATCGTCATCATCGACGGCATCGAGGCCTTCCGCACCGCCGCCGGGCTGGGCGCGAAGGTGCTGCCGCCGGTCCCCGCCGTCGATCCGCTGATCGAGACCCTGCACGCCGCCTACGGCGAAGAGTTCCGCAAGCGGTACGTGACCGTCGGCAAGCTGGCCCGGTACGCCGCGTTGAACGAGTTGAAGGACACGATCAAGAAGGCCTACGCGGTCCCCGAGGGCCAGACGGCCAAGGCGACCCCGGAGCAAATCTCCAGCGCGTTCAGCGCCCTGAAAGAGCGCATCTTCCAGGAAATCACGATGGCCGGCACCCGCATCGACGGCCGCGCCCACGACGTGGTCCGCGCGTTGTCCAGCGAAGTGAACCTGCTGCCGCGCACCCACGGCTCGGCGCTGTTCCAGCGCGGCGAGACGCAAGCCCTCGTCGTCATCACGCTCGGCACCAACGGCGACGAGCAGAAGGTGGACGGGTTGCACGACGAGTACTCGAAGAAGTTCATGCTCGACTACAACTTCCCGGCGTTCTCCGTCGGCGAGTGCAAGCCGCTGCGCGCCCCCGGCCGCCGCGAGATCGGCCACGGCATGTTGGCCGAGCGGTCGCTGAAGGCCGTCCTGCCGCCGCCGGCCAAGTTCCCCTACACGATCCGCCTCGTCTCCGAGATTCTGGAGTCGAACGGGTCGAGTTCGATGGCGTCGGTCTGCGGCGGGACGCTCGCACTCATGGACGCCGGCGTGCCGATCAAGCAGCCGGTCGCCGGCATCTCGATCGGCCTGGTGATGAAGGGCGACAGCTACGCGCTACTGACCGACATCCAGGGCGACGAGGACCACTACGGCGACATGGACTTCAAGATCGCCGGGACGCAGAACGGCATCACCGGCATCCAACTCGACATCAAGCTCGAAGGCATCCCGGACGACATCCTGCGGGCCGCCCTCGAACAGGCCCGCATCGCCCGCCGCGAGATTTTGAAGTCGATGCTCACGACCCTGCGCGCCCCGCGCAAGTCGATCTCCGAGCGCGCCCCGCGGCTGTTGCAGACGAAGATTCCGCCGGACAAGATCGGCCTCTTGATCGGGCCGGGCGGCAAGATGATCCGCGCGATCCAGGAGGAGACCGGTGCCAAGCTCGACGTGAACGACGACGGCACGGTGACGATCGCCCACAGCGAGGCGGCCGGGGCCGAGGAGGCCAAGCGCCGCGTCGAAGCGTTGTGCGCCGAGATCATGGTCGGCAACGTGTACGACGGCAAGGTGTCGAGCATCAAGGAGTTCGGCGCGTTCATCGAGATTTCGCCGGGCCGCGACGGCCTGTGCCACATCTCCGAACTCGACCACGGCTACGTCGGCCGCGTCGATGACGTGGTCGGCGTCGGCGACAAAGTGCAGGTCAAGGTCATCGGCATCGACGACCAGAACCGCGTCAAGCTGAGCCGCAAGGCGCTGATGCCGGTCCCGGCCGGCGGCGAAGGCGCGGCCCAACCGCCGCGCGAAGACCGGCCCCGCGACGACCGCCCCCGCGAAGACCGCGGTGGCGACCGGGGCGGGGATCGGGGCGGCGACCGCGGCCGCGGCGGCCCGCGCCGCGAACGCCGCGACTAGTCGCGCTTGGCCCGCGCCACTTCGGCGGCGCGGGTCGTGAGGCGGTACTTCGCCAGCACGTTGAAGTGCTCCCACGCGGGCACCGACCGCGGGTTGCGGAACTGCTCGACGTACTCCGCGAGAACCCGGGCGAACGGCTCGCCCGGGTCCTCGCCCAGGCCGTGCGGCCCCGTCAGTTGGAACGCACCGTCGCGGTCCTCGAAGTGCAGCCCCGGGTGCCGCGCTTGCCACTCGGCGGCGCGGCGGGCCAGGGCGATTTTGAGCGCCGGCTTCAGGCCCGGTTCGTTGGCCGCGACCGTCATTTCTGCCGTCCCGTCCGCCCATTGCCGCACGCCGATGCACGCCAAGCCCCCGCGGGCCACGCCCTCCGAAACGACGCCGACCGGTCCCGGCTCCCAGAGGATGCCGACGCGGACGTGCGCGCCGCGGACCGTGAAGGTCGCGTGGCCGTTGCCGTAGTACAGGGCCGGTCCGCCGGTGCCGAGACCGCCACCGACCGGCGTCGGCCAGGCCACGGCGTCGAGCAGTTCGATGTCTTCCGCGGGGTCGATGGCCTGCTCCGGGAAGAGCAGCCAAAAGGCGAGATCGACCAGCGGCACGGCGGCGTCGGCCAGGCACTCGCCGGCCTGGTGCGGGTCGAACCGCCAGGCCGGCGCGGGCGGGCCGTGGGTCGTTTCGAGAGTCAACCCCGGGTCCGCCGGCGACCCGACGAGCAGTCCGCCGAACACGTGCGGGTCGCGCATCAGGTCGCGCAACAGGACGTTCCAGGGGGCGTGCCGGGCCGGCGCGAGTTCTTTGACGAGGACCTCGCGCGATTCGGCTTCCTGGAGAATGCGTTCGAGCCGGGGCAGGTCGGCGGCGTCGAGCACCCAGGGCGGGTCCACGAGGACGTTCAGGTTGTCCGCCACGGCCCCGGCGACGAAGTCGAGCTTGGCCCGGTTCCGCCCGGCGACGACGACCGTGTTGCCCGGCTGTTCCCGGTAGCACCGGCCGGCCGGGGACGGCCCGGTGCGGACGTCGAGGTGCCAGGCCGTCGGCCGGTCGGCCCGGCGGTTGGCCGCGTCGATCGCCCGGAGGTAGTCGAGCAGGTCCGGGCCGAGTTCGGCGTACACGTAAGCCCGCGGGTGAACCCCCGGGGTCGCCGCGTGGAGGAGCAGTGCGGCGTGGGGGTGGCCCGGCTCGACGGTCATCAATCGGACGGGACGCACAATACGCTAGCCTTCGCCACCGGGATTCTGGACCGTTTCAGGATTACCAGTGTTCGTAGGCCCGGTCCGGCCCGTCCGCCATCCGATTGGGCAAATTGTGCCGGATAATCCGTCGATGGTCCGCCCCAACCCGACCTCCGGCCGGAACTTTCACGGGTCGTCAAAGGGTGCCCGGCGGGTGCCGGGCGGATTTGGCGCGGAAGTCGGTCCTGACAGGACGGCCGGGGCCGCTACAATTGCGACTTCACGAAGTTCCCGGTGTGCAGGAGTCCGACGATGGGTAAGCGCGTCATGAACAGCCGCAAGACGCTGCGGACCAACCGCAAGCGGATCCGCAAGAACCGCAAGCACAAAGCCCGCTCGCTCAAGAAGTTCAAGAAGTAACGGCACTTCTGAAGCGACCCCGGCGAGCCGGAAGCGTCAGCGCCCGGAGTCTTTGCACGTCAGTGCGTCAAGACTCCGGGCGCTGAC
>JAYTSV010000166.1:0-16312 GCA_043745465.1 Fimbriiglobus sp. | reverse complement strand
GGAAGCCGTTGTCCTGGCCCATGCCGTAGAAGAACGCCTGGGCCAGGTCCACGGCCAGTTGGCTCGGCTGGGCGGCCCCCGAGTACGCCTGGAAGATTTGCAGGTTGCCGGTCCGCGAGCCGTTCACGCTCCGGCCGTAGCCGACCCGCCGGACCAGGTTGCCGGCCCCGTCGTCCACGCCCGTGTCGATCTCGTGGTCGCCCGTGATGATGAGGCGAGACTTGCCGGTGAGTTGGTCCTTGAAGGTAATCAGGCGGTGCGTGTCGGCGGTGCCCACGAAGTCCGTGAACCCGGAGTACTTCGCGTTCTCGCCGTTGTTGCTGAAGGCCGTCGCCTTCGTGACCTTGACGGACGCGTTCGAGAGGAACGGGGCGTCCGGGTTGCGCGACAGGTTGAAGACGTTGTTGTTGGCCGTGCCCGACCCCAGGACTCTGGTCTTGTCGAGGCTGGGGCTGATGCCGCCGATCGTCGTCTGTTGCGTGCCGGGCTGGGTCGCCGAGCTGTTGTCGTAGGAGACGAACGCCTGCGAGTCGTTGACCGCGGACACGTCCACGCGGATCAGGCCGCCGGCGGGCAGCGGAACGCCGTTGCCGATGCCCAGGCCGCCGACGTACACGATCTGCGGGTTGGTCGGGTCCACGGCGATGTTGATGTTGTAATTGCCCTGGCCGCCCGGCAGGCCCGGCGGGGCGAACAACTCCTGGTCGGGCCGCGTTTCGTCGTTGCTCGGGTAGCCGACCGACTTGTTCGCCGGGTCGGGGATCACGACCGGGGTGTGAATCTTCACCCAGTTGCGGCCGAAATCCTTGGTCATGTACAGACCGTCGCGCCGGCCATCCGGCGTCGAAACGATGGCGTACAGCCAGCCGGCGTAGTACGTGTCGGCGAGCACGTCCCCGGTCGCGGCCGGGCCGGCGATCTGGATGCGGCCCTTGGCCCCGTTCGGCGTGTCGGCCGGAGGGTTCACCGTCACGGCCTTGTCGGGCGTCGTGTCGATGTTGCGGATCAACGGCGTGCCCTGCGGAACGTCCGTGCGCGACATGACCGTCGCACTGGTCGCTTGCGGCGTGGTGAAGACGCCCTCGCCCTGGAACGAGGCGTACAGGAAGCTGAGCGCGCCGCTCGACCCGGTGCCCGTCGAACGGAGGCCGGCCGCGAGGAACACGTCGGTCGCGTTCCCGGACCGCACGAGCGCCCAGGTCCGGCCCGTGTCCACGCTGCGGTAGACGCCGCCGTTGGCCCCGCTGACGGCGAAGTAAACGATCACGTCGCCGGTCGGCGTCGCGGTCGGGTCCACGATAATCTTGAAGCCCGTCGAACCGAAGAAGCGGCGGTCGCGGGCGGCCGAGTCGATCGGCAGGATGTTGCCCGCGGAGTCCGCGTTGTTCAGGCCGTCGAGAACCTTCCAGGTCCGCCCGCCGTCCAGGGACCGCAGCACGCCGACGCCCGTGGAGCCGGTGTCGCCCTCGCCGGTGAGGGCGAAGAGGATCGACTGGTTCGGGTCGCCGTTCCGCGGGAAGACCGCGATCGACCCGGTGTTCAGGGAGTTCGTCGGGCCGAAGTCCGTCAGCGCCTGCCAGTTCGGCCCCTGGCCGCTTTCGGTCAGGAAGTTGGTCGTCTTGAAGATGCCGCCCGACGCACCGCCGGCGTACACGGTGTTGCCGGTCGGGTCGGACGGGTCCACGGCGATGCCGGTCACGCGGCTGGCGTTGCCGTTCGGCCCGTTCTCCGGCGCGGGGCCGACGGGCGTGAACACCTGCTTGGTGAGCGGGTTGGTCGCGTCCTGGGTGAAGATGCGGAAGGGCACGGTGAAGCGGTCGTCCACGGCCTCGCCCAGGCCCGACCCGGGGACGACGTAGGGGAGCACCAGAGAGTAGTTGTTGATCCGGCCGGCGACGGTCCCGACGTTCTGGATGCGGAGTTGCCAGGGCACGGAGACGCCGCCGACGGAGACGGTCGAGGGGTGGTTGCGGAAGGCCGAGAGCGGGAACTGGGGCGTGTACGGGCCGGCGTTGAACGGGGCCAGGCCGGACTGGATGGCCGTCGTGCCGCCGTCGCTGAACGCCGTGTTCGAGAAGTTCGCCCGGACGGTGCCGGCCGTGCCGACGCCGGTGAACAGCCGGACCGTCGTGCCGTCCGGGGCGATCAGGTCGGCGATGAGGTCGGGGACGTTGGCGTGGGACACGTCGATGCGGACGCCGATGAACGACGCCAGGGTCTCCTGGATGTTGAACAGGTCGTTCACGACCAGCGGCAGGGTGACGGTCTGGCCGGCCGCGAAGTCCGCCGTTCCGGTCGAGTTGTACGTCCCGAACAGCGTGGCCCCGGTCGTCGGGTCGCCGCCGCGGAGGACGGCCAGGCCGGCGTTTCGGTTGGTGTCCAGGGCCTCACCGAGGGTGTCCCGGATGTCCGGGCCGAACTCGATGTTGTAGTTGCCGCTGAGAACCTGCGTCGGGATCGTCACGCGGAAGGTGGTCGGGCTGAGCGGGGCGACCGACACGGGGTACGCCTTGCCGGGGAACGACGTGTCCCACTGGATTTTGTCGAAGATGGTGCCGCGCGGCCCGAGGATGCGGAGAACGTCGCGGCCGTCGGCCTCGAAGCTCGTCGGGTCGATCGGCCGGTCGAAGGTCACGTCCACGAACCGGACGGCATCGTCGAGCGTCAGCCGCTCGGCGGCCGGGGCGACGTACTGCGGCCCGGCGATACTGAGGGGCGCGGACAGGCTGTCGTAGGGGAAGGTGAACGGCGTGAAGTTGCCGAGCCGGCCGTCCGGCCGCGGGGCCGCGAACACGTCCCGCGTCGCGTCCCCGGCGAGACCGTCGTTGTTCTGGTCCATGACGTTGCCGAACGTGGTCACGAGGTTCCGCGTGACCGTCGTGAACGAGATGCCCCAGGCGTTGAGTTGGCCGGCCGGGGCCGGATTCACGGGCTGGTCCGCGGCCACGCGGTTGGTAATGCGGAGGATCCAGGTGCCGCCGATGGCCGCGCCGGTGAGTGCCGCGAACGAGCCTTCGGGGACGACGATGCCGGTCACGTCCCCGGCGAACGGCTGGGCACCGCCGCCGTCGGCCGCGGACCGGTACTCGGCGTTGATCCTGTTGCCGCCGCCGCCGCGGACGGTGCCGTCGAACAGGGTGAGGGTCGTGCCGTCCGGCGCGACCAGTTGGACGGTCAGGTTGGTCAGACTGCCCGTGGTCAACTTCTCGAGGTCCACCGTGACGCGGGGCGTGCGGACCAGCAGGTTCGCATTCGCACCGGTCGGGACGGGTACGGCGATCGGGTAGTTCGTCACGACGGGCGTGACCGTCGGGGTCGTGAACGCGCTATAGCTCGCCGGCGTGATCGGGGCGGGCACCGGGGCGAACGCGGTCGGCCCGAGGACGGTCGCGCTGTTGGTGAAGCTGCCCGCCCCGGCGACGTACCGGAGCAAGTCGTTGATGACCGGCCCGACGGTGTAGCTGTACGTGCCGACTTTGGTCTGCGGGATCAAGAACGGCACGGTGAACGAGACGGCCGCGCTCCCGCCGACGCCGCCGGGGCTGAAGGCCAGCGGGTCTCCGTAATCGACCCCGGGGACGAGGATCACCGGCGCGGCGGTGATCGGCGCGGTCGCGCTCCGGTACTGCACGACGATGTCGGCGGCCTTGAACGTGCTAATGTCGATGGGCCGGTCGAAGGTCACGTTGAACGAGTTAAGCACGTTGCCCGGGACCGGGCCCATGTCGCCGTTGATGACGCGCGGGCCGGCGGCCCCGGTCACCACGTTACGGAAGACGGTGCTGCCGGTGAAGTTCAGTTGGGCGGCGGCCGCCGCGTCGAGGCTGGGCAGGTTTTGGTTGCCAGTCCAGTACGTGGCGAACTTGCCCGGGGCGATGGCGACGAGCGACTGCCGCTGGCCGATGCCGACGGTCCCGGGGATGGCCGAGATGATGGTCGGGATCGGTTCGAGGACGACCGTACTCAGGGCCGCGTTGCCGCTCGTCGCCCCATAGGCGATCGCGTCGGTGGCGGTCCGCGGGCGGTTCAGGTAAATCTGCTCGCCGGGCGTCCGGCCGCCGTCCACGCTCTGGCGGAACCGGACGCCGCCGTCGGTGCTGATGGCCAGGTAGGTGGCCACCCGGGTCTGGGCGGCGTCGTACCGGCCGTCGTACCACATCACGGCGATGTCGCCGGTCGCCTGGTCCACGGCGATGGTCGGCTGAAATTGCGGGCGGTTGCCCTCGCTGAAGTTGTCCGTCAGGGCGTCGGCGTTGACCCGCGTCTGGGTCGGCGTGTTCGTGCCGGGGATGAAGAAGTTCGCCGTCGCCCCGCCGACCGTCGGGGTCAGGACGGTCCGCGAGAGGACGATGTTGTACTCGGGCGTGGCCGCGAACCCGGGGGCGTTGTACGCGATGAGCAACTGGCCGGGGGGGCTTTCGTAGGGAGAGTTGGTCGGCGTGTAGCTCGTGATGTTGTTGTACGGCTGGATACTGGTGTCGAAGGCGATGGAGATGCCCGGGCCGACGCCGCCAGTCGGGTTGGACGGGAGGACCGTCGGGCTGACGAGGGCAAAGGGGCTGGCCGCCGGAACCTGGGCGTCCACGACGAGCTTAGTGACCGTGTTGAACGTCCGCACCTTGGCATCGGCGCTCATGCCGGGGACGAGCGCGTCGTTCGCGCCGGCGGTCACGTTGATCGAAAAGTAGTCGAGGAACTTCTGCGGGAAGTTACCGTTGGTGACCCGGTCGCCCCGAAAGTCGGTGATTTCGAGAACCCAATCGCCCGTCAACTTACTTAACGCCCGGCCGTTGTACCCCGACAGCGCACCGAAACTACCGCTGCTCGAATCCCAACTGTCGGCTTTGAAACTGCCGATGTACGGGAAGACGTTCTTGGGGTCGTCGATGCGGCGGGCGGCGTAGTCGTCGAACGTCGTCCCGAAGGCCCGCGTGTCCTGCGTGCCGGTGCTGCGGCCCAGGCCGAGACCCTGCGACGGGTTGGCGAACGCCGGGGACGCCGGCAGGCCGACCGGCTGATTGAACGGGAACTTATTGCCCCCGACGGTGCCGCTGGCCGGAACGCGGTTCGTGAACAGCGTGACCCGGCTATTGTCCGGGGCGATCAGCACGAGTTGGAGCGTGGAAACGTCGGGGTGCTCCAGCGCGACCGTCACGGTCAAGTTGTTGATCACGTCGGAGGCGGTCAATCCGGCGAGACTCGCGGCGTTGATCGTGACCGGGAAGGTGGTCACGGACGGGATGTCGTCGCCGGCGGCCGGGACTTTGGCGTCCGCAATGAGTCCCCCGTTAGCGATCGAGAAACTGCGGATCGACCCGGCGGTCGCGTTGGCGAACCCACCGTCCGGGGACGTGATGTCGTAGTTGATGCTCGCCGTCGCCCCGGGCGTGGCGCTGACGCCGCCCGCCCAGCCGATGACGACCCGGCCCGGGGCCGCCGACGTGCCGGGGCTGAACGCGATGACCGGGGCACCGCCGCCGAAGTTGGCGTCCTGGGCACTGGACGCCAGGTAGCCGGCCTTCTGCCCGAGGAGGAGTCCGGCGTTACCCGGCCCCGACGCCGACAGGCTGTTGCTGCCGTTGACCGCAATCGGCGAACTGAAGTTGAACCCGGCGTCGGTCGAAACGGACGCGAAAATGGCGTTCGGGTTAAACAGCGTCGAGCCAGAGAGGTTCGGGAAGTCCTGCCCCGACGGCACGGTCCCGATCGAATTCCAGGCGACGTACACGGCTTTCGGCTTGCCGCTCGCGGGGTCCACCAGGGTGTCCCGGGCCGTGTACGCGCCCTCAGTGTACAGCGGCAGGTTGTTGTCCACGGCGACGGTCGGGCTGTACGCCGGGTCGAGGTTGCTGCCCCACCGGTACAGCACTTGCTGAGTCGAGGAGAAGCTGTTCAGGACGCTGTTGGCCGCCGACACGATCGGCCGCGTGCCCGGGCCGGACGTGCTGAAGTTGTAACTCTGGACAATAACCGCGCCCGTGCCGTAGTCGTTGGAGTGTTCGACGTAGCTGACGTAGAAAATGCCGTCCCGGCCGAACGTGGCCGACGGCTGCGAAATGTTCGGGAACACCGTCATCGGGTTGGAAGTCGAGCTGGGATCGGTCAGCGCCCGGCCCAGCCCGCTCAGGCCGATCCAGCTCGCGCCGCCGTTCGTGCTGTACTGGCCGACGACGTTGAACAAGCCGTCCGACGTGCGGCGCGACTGCGAGACCATGACCTGGTTGAGGGCGTTCAGCGGGTCGGCCACGACGACCGGGCTACTGAAGTCGGCCGTGGCCGTGTTCTGGGCGAACGTGTTGGCGATCTTGTTGCCGCTGGTGACGCCACCGATGGCCATCGCCAGGCTCGGCGTCGGGGCGATCAACGCCGCGGGCGCGAGCCGGACTTCCATCTCTTCGAGCCGCGGCCGGACGACCGTAATGACCGAAGCGCGGCGCGGGCCGACCGCGAACCGGCGACCGCCCGGACGGCTCATCCGCAAGGCCCAACGGGTCATGACATCGCGGAGTGGTTGCTTCAACATGATGGAGGGCACCCGGAAGACGATTCCCGAAAAATGGAACAAATATTCCGCCGGCGAGGCGATTGCGCAGTCGATGTACGACGACCGACCCCACCACACGGTTTGGTCGATCCGGACTTTGATTCAAGATACTGCCCCGGCCTCAAAAACGCCGGCCGAAACCGGGTCGTTCGAGAGGTCAGGGGGCCTGGCGAGTCTGAGGCGAGCGGAACGCCCGGGCCAGCCGGGACCGCTCTAGCAAACTTAACACCTGGGCGGGAAAGCGCACAAGCAAGTGAAGTTAATTTGTCTGGGCGGGGCAGGCGAACCCCGTAGCCAGTGGGGGTTGTGCACACTTTGCCGTTGTCGAACGGTTTGACGGTCCGGTAACCTGGGCCGTCGCCGCCCGATTCCGCCGCCCCCGCAGGACCGCCCCCGCCATGTCCGCCCCCGACCTGACCGCCTGCTTCGTGGCCCGCAACCACGCCCGCGACCTGCCCGCCGCCCTCGCCGCCGCCCGGGTCGCCACTGCGCACCTCGTCGTCGTCGATACCGGCTCGACCGACGACACCGTCCGCGTCGCCCGCGAGTGCGGTGCGACCGTCGTCGCGTTCCCGTGGGCGGACGACTTCGCCGCCGCCAACAACGCCGCCCTCGACGCCGCGGCCACCGGGTGGATTTTGCGGCTCAACCCGGATGAGACGCTGCCCGAAGCGTCCGCGCTCCGCGTCGCCGGCGCGATTTCGGACCCCGGGGTCCTCGCCTACACCCTGCTCGTGCAGCAGCAACTCGTCGCGGACCGCCCCGCCTTCGGTACGGCCAACCACCAATGGCGGCTGTTCCGCCGGCACGACGCCCTCCGCTTCCGCGGTCGCCTGCACCCCGCGCTCAGCCCCGCCCCGGACGCCGTCGCCGCCGGCCTCGGCTACGCCACCCGCCCGCTGGAAGCCGTGATCGTCTGCCACGCCTACCTCAACGAGTTGACGCCCGACAAGATTCGCTTCGCCAACCGCCTGATCGAAGCCGAACTCCGCGACCGCCCCGATCGAGTGGGCCTCACGGTGGAACTCGGCTGCAACCTGCTGCTCCTGAACGACCCGCGCGGCCACGACGTTCTCGGAGAGGCCGCGGCGACCCTCAAGCCCGGGTTCGACCGGCACGAGGCCCCGCCCCCCGGCGTCGGCCCGCTCGTCGAATACCTGCTCGGCGTGCCGGACGGCGACAACCGCGGCCCGCTGGACCGCGCCGCCGCCCGCCGCCTGGCCGCCCGCTGGTACCTCGACGAACCGCCGGTCCTGTGGGCCTTCGCCGGCGACCGCTACCAGGCCAAGGATTTCACGACGGCCGCGCCGCTGTTGGCCCGCCTGTTGGAACTGGGCCGCACCGGCGGGTACGCCGCCGACCTCGGGTTCGACCCGGACATCGTCGGCCGCGGGGCACTGATGAACCTCGGCCAGTGCCAGTTGCAACTGAACCGCCTGCCCGAAGCCAAGGCGAGCTTCACCGCGCTCCGCACCGACCCCGGCCACGGCCCCCGCGCGACTGAACTCCTGGCCGTGATCGAATCGCTGGAGCGTCAGACGCTCGACAAGGACGCGCCGCAGTAGGGATCGGGTGTGGGGTGTCGCAAAGCGATGTTTTCGCTTGCGGCCGGCCATTACCGGAGCGACGATGACGACGCTGTTTTGGAGGCGTGGCGGATTGTGACCCCTTGGCGGTGGGAGTGCGTCCGATGAACGTGAAAGAATGGTCCATCGGCAAGGACTCGCCGCGCACGATTCGGGTCGAACACTGGCACCGCCTGTCGGGCCGGGGGCGGGTCATGCTCGACGGCGAAGAGGTGTGGACTCGGGTCTCGAAGTGGTGGTGGGACACGGGTTTTGAATGCCGCTTCGAGGCAAACGGCGTCCCGTGCCTCGTCCGGGCCTTGTACCGCACGTGGCACTACGAGTACGAGTTGTGGGCAGACGGCAAACTGCAATAAGACGCGCGGTAGGTCGTCGCGGCAACGCAAAGTACCCGGCGAGCCAAGAGCGTGAGCGACTGGAGTTCGTGCGCAACGACTGGAGTTCGTTACGTCAGAACTCCAGTCGCTCACGGGCGTGGCTCGCCGGTTTTGCGATACCCTATTCTCTGCCACCGACACCCCACACCCGACACCCGCTCCGCCATGCACCGAGAGTTCGACCCGGCGACCGAGCCGTTGCGCTACCGCCCGCCGTTGGGGCTGTACGCCCTCACGGCCGCCGTCGTGGCGCTCGTCGGCCTCGACCTGTGGCCGCTACTCGCCGGCGGGGTCGGGGCGCTCGGGGTCGAGGTGCCGACGCTGCAATCGCGGGACTGGCTCGGCTTCCGGTTCGCGCTCTGGGCGGCCGTCGTCGGCGGGGCGCGGACGCTGTACAGTTCGCTCGAACGGCTCACCGAAGGCCGCGTCGGGGCGGACCTGGCCGTCGCCCTGGCGTGCATCGCCGCGATCCTGCTGGGCGAGCCGCTGATCGCTGCGGAAGTCGTCGTCATCAGCCTGATCGGCGAGTGCCTGGAGGCGATCACCTTCGGCCGCACGCAGTCGGCGCTGCACTCGTTGAACGAACTCTTCCCGCTGCGCTGCTGGGTACTGCGCGACGGCATCGAGACGCGCGTCTTCACGGCCGACCTGGCCGTCGGCGACCGCGTCGTCGTCAAGCCGGGCGGCAAAATCCCCGCCGACGGCACGGTCGTCGAGGGCAGTGCGGCCGTGGACGAGTCGGCCCTGACCGGCGAGAGTGTGCCCCAGGACAAGGCCGCCGGGGACGCGGTGTTGGCCGGCTGCCTGGTGCCGACGGGGACGCTGACGGTCGAGGTGACCCGCGTCGCCACCCAGACCGTCGCCGGGCAGGTGATCGCGCTGACGGCCAAAGCCCTCGCCGAAAAAGGCCGCACGGAACGGCTGGCCGACCGCGTCGCCCGCTACTTCCTCCCGGTCGTGCTGGCGGCGGCGGCGGCGACCTTCGCGTTCAACGTCGCGGTGCAACTCGGCAGCCCCGTCGGCCCGGACGCCAAGCGGCTGAGCTTCGCCGCCGCCGCCCGGGTCGCCGCGTACCCGACGCTCGGGGTGCTGGTCGTGGCGTGCCCGTGCCCGCTGGTCCTGGCCACGCCCGCCGCCGTCATGGCCGCCCTCGCCCGCCTGGCCGGCACCGGCGTGCTCTTGAAGAGCGGCGCGGTCCTCGAACGCCTGGCCGAGGTGACGGCGTTCGCCTTCGACAAGACCGGGACGCTCACGGAAGGCCGGCTCGAAGTGGCCACCGTCCGCCCCTGGGGCGACACGCCGCACACGGAGTTACTGCGCCTCGCCGCGGCCGCCGAGTCGCGCAGCGAGCACCCCATCGCTCGCGCCGTCCTCGCCGCCGGCCCCGCCGGTGTTGAAACGCCGACGGCGTTTGAAGCCCACCCCGGTGCGGGCGTGACGGCGAGTGTCAATGGCGCGTCCGTCGTCGTCGGCACGGCAAAATTGCTCGAAGCGCAGGGGATACCGCTGCCGGCCGACCTCGCCGCCGCGCTCGACGACCTCGCGGCCGCCGGGGAATCGACCCTGCTCGTGGCGTCGGCCGGGGAGTTCCGCGGGGTCTTCGGCGTGCGCGACCGCGTCCGCCCCGAGGCCGCCGGCGTGATCGCCGAGCTTCAAGACTTGGGCCTCGCACCGATCGCGCTGTTGACCGGCGACCGCCGCGCCGTCGCCTTGAGTTTGAACCTGCCGGATGTCGAAGTCCACGCCGAGCAACTGCCGGGCGACAAGGCGAAGTGGGTGGCGGCACAACCGGGCCGCGTCGCCTTCGTGGGCGACGGCATTAACGACGCCCCGGCCCTGGCCACGGCGAGTGTCGGGCTGGCCATCGGCACGGGGACCGACGCCGCCGCCGAGGCCGGGGACGTAATCCTGTTGGGCGAACCGTTGCGGAATCTGCCGCTGTTGGTGCGGCTGTCGCGGCAGACCGTCCGCGTCATCCGGCAGAACATTTACGGCTTCGGCTTCGGCATGAACCTGTTCGGCGTCCTCCTCACCGGCTGGCTCTGGCCGGTCTTCGCGCCGACCGCCGAGTGGTTCGAGAAGGCCCCGCTGGCCGGCGTGATTTACCACCAACTCGGCGCACTGCTCGTGCTGTTCAATTCGATGCGCCTGCTCACCTTCGAGCGGACCAGCACGAACCGCGGGGTCGTCTCGGCCCGCACCGCCGCCCGCCGGCTCGACGGCCTGCTCGCCCGCTTCGACCTGGACGAACTGCTGCACGAAATCGGCCACCACTGGAAGCGGGTCGCGCTCGCCCTGGTGGCACTGGCCGCCGTCGGCTGGCTGGCGTCCGGGGTGACGCAGGTGAACCCGGCCGAGGTCGCCGTCGTGCAACGCTTCGGCGCGGTCCGCGACGACCTGGCCCCCGGCCTGCACCTGCGCTGGCCGTACCCCGTCGAGGCGGTCACCAAGCTGCGGCCGGCCGAAGTCCGCCTCGTCGAAGTCGGCTTCCGGATGCTGCCCGAGGAGCGGTTGAAGGCCCTCGACGCGGCGCGGCTCGACCAGTTGACGTTGCGCAAATCCGGCGGGCCGTTGAGCGCGGACGGCTCGATGACGTGGGCCGCGGCGCACGCCGACGGGGTGCAGCGGCTGACCGAAGAATCCCTGTACGCGACCGGCGATGGCAACCTGATCGAAGTCTTCGCTACCGTCCGCTACCGGGTGCGCGACCCGCGCCGCTACCTGTTCGCCGCCCGCGACCCGGACGGCCTGGTCCGCCGCGCGACCGAGGCCGCCTTCCGCGAACTGGCGGCCGGCCAGGTCTACCTGGACATCCTCACGACGACCCGCGGGGCCTTCGAGCGCCGCGCCGCCGCCCGCCTGCTGGACCGCCTGCCGGCCGCCGCGACCGACGACCTGGGCGTCGAAATCCTGGGGCTGACGGTCCACGACTTGCACCCGCCGCAGGAGGTCGTCGGCGCGTACCACGCCGTCGCCGAGGCGATCCAGCGCCGCGACAAGACCGTCAACGACGCCCACGCCGAGGCCGTCCGCGTAAAGCAACGGGCCGCCGAAGACGCCCTGCGCACGACCCGGCAAGCCGAGGCGGCCGCGACCCGCAAGACCGCCGACGCGACCGCCGCCCGGGACACCTTCACCGCCTGGGCGAAGTCGCGGAACACCCTGCCCCCGGCCGTCGAAGCCGCGCTCGCCGCCGACCAAGCCGCCCGGATCAAGGCCGGGCAAGACGCCGCCGCCGTGGCCCGCGACCTGGACGCCCGCCGGCAACGCCTGCTCCAGGACCGCCGGCAACTGACCGACTTCCGGCTGTCCCTGGACGCGGTCACGCTGGTCCTGGCCGGCCGCGACAAAATCCTCATCGACGCGGCCACCCTCCCCGGCAAGCGTCACATCCTGCTCATGGACCCCGACAACCCCCGCCCGCCGAACATCGCCTTCCCGCGCAGCGAGCCGGACCGGTAAACGCCGTCGGCGGAGCTTTACGCCAGCGGTCGGCCGCGGCGGTCGTTCCGCGCGACCTTGGCCGCCGCGAGTTCGGCGAGGTCGTGCCACCAGCGCTTCCAGTCGCGGTCGTGGCCAAGGTACGCGCGCAGGAAGCGGAGCCGCACGCCGTTGGCGAGGGTGCCCGGCGGGAAACTCACGGCCAGGCGGGCGAGGTCGCGCTGGCGGGTCGCGCGCGACACGGTGCGGCCGACGGTCACCCCGACGAGGTCGAGCAGCACCGGCCGCGCGGTCGCCGGGGCCGACACGCCGACCATCACGATGTTGGGCGCTTTCAAGTCGCGGTGCGCGACTTCGCGGTCGTGCATCGCGCGCAACAGCCGGCCGAGTTTGTCGGCCCAGTCGTTCAACACGCGACGGTCGGCAGTGCGACGCACGGCTTCGGAGAGGTCGGCCGCGTCGTCGAGCTTCTCGAACGCGACGTAGCCCTCCGCCCGCCGGCCGGTCCGCCGGCGCTCGACGATGAGCAGGGGTCGCGCCGTCGCCAGCCCGCGGTCGAGCAGGTTGCGGCCGAGCTTCCACGAGCGGAGCGCCGCCGTCGGCCGCACGGCGTTCTTGAGCCGCACGAGTGCCGTCTTGATGCGGAAGCGTTTAAGGACCATTTCGCGGCCACGAACGGTCAATACGGCGACGGTCGATGAGCGCGAATCCTTCAGCGTGACGGTGCCCGGCGCGGCGAACAGGGCGTCGGGGTCGGTCAGCATCTGCTCGACGAACTCGGTCGGCAAGTCGCGCTCGGCGTAGCCGGCATAGGCACCCCGGTAGATGCGGCGGCTGTCGCGGTTGTCGGCGGTGTAGCGGTCGAGCCGGGCCGTCCAGAACTTCAAGTTCGACCGCCGCGTTGCCGCTTCAAGCTGGAGCGCGCAGGCTTTCCGATCGACGGCGAGTTCCGGCCGCGCTGCGATGTACGCGTGCCAGAAGCGGAGCCGGTCGGTGGGGCTAGCGCGGACCTGAAAGTAGCGGTTGAGCA
This sequence comes from Fimbriiglobus sp., assembly GCA_043745465.1. Lineage (GTDB taxonomy): Bacteria > Planctomycetota > Planctomycetia > Gemmatales > Gemmataceae > Fimbriiglobus. The sequence goes on along the minus strand of JAYTSV010000166.1, from coordinate 3,334 downwards.
GCGTCAGCGCGGCAAGGGATTGGCCCCACGACAGGGGTTTGGCGAAGTGGATCGCGTGGACATCCATGACCGTGAACGCCACCGTGGTCGGGTCGATCAGGAAGTTGCCGGGGTGCGGGTCGGGGTGATCCACGCCGGCGTCGTGCAGACGCGCAAGGCACACCGCGAAGCCCCGCGCCAGCCGGGTGCGCTCGCTCGGCGACGGCGACGCTTCGAGGACGACGAGGAAGTCGCGCGCCCCGGCCGCCTCCCTCGTCACGACGACGCTCTCGGACGGCCACCAGCGGCGGCGGGTGCCCCAGGCCAGCGGCTCGACCGCCAGGATTCCCCGGCGGCGCAGTTCGACGGCGTTCTCGAATTCGAGCCGCGCCTTGGCCGGCCGCAGCAGTTCGCGGACGAACGCGCGGGGCGTGTTGACCCGACAGACCTTGACGTACACCGGCCCCTTCGGTGTGTCGTGGCGGGTGATCGTGCGCTGCAAATTCTCCTTGACGACGACCCCGCCTGCGTTACTGAGGTGCAGCAAGATGCCTTCGCCCGCTTGGGTCGCGTGCCAATGGTAGCCGCCCTGAAAGCGTCTGGCGTGCGCCGGGCCGCAGGTGTCGCGCAGCTTGCGGAAGAAGTGGCTGAGCATCACCCGCCCCGCGGCTTGAGCAGCCGTTGCAAGGCTTCGACCCAGCGCAACGCCCCGGCGGTGACGCTGAAGTTTTGCGTCACCTGTTCGCGCGCCGCCGCGCCGTAGACGCGGCGCGTCAGCGGTTGCGCGGCCAGCGTCCGCACGGCGTCGATCCACTCGTGCGGTCCGGTCGCCAGAACCCCGGTGCGGTGCGGCTGCACGAGTTCCGCGTGGACGCCGACGGGGTTCGTGACCACCGGCAGCCCGGCGGCCTGGTACTGCAAGATTTTCAGCCCGCACTTGCCCCGGCTCCACGGGTCGTCCGGCACCCAACTCACGCCGATGTCCGCTTCACTCAGGTCGCGGGCCTCGGTCGCCTCACTCCACGGGCACTTCTCGACGAGCAAGTTGTCGAAGCGCAAGAAGTCGTCGCAGATCAGGCGCAGCCGCACGCCGGGGACGCTCTGGCCGAGCTGTTCGAGCACGTCGCGGAACCGGTCGAGGCCGCGCAGGGTGCTGCGCGAGCCGACCCAGACGAGCCGGACGTTGCGCGTCTCGGTGTGCGGCGCGGCCGCGTAGCGGGCGACATCGACGCAGGTCGGGATGACCTCGACCGGCTTCGGCGTGAAGCGGCGGGCGTGCTCGGCCAGGTAGGCGTTGCCGGCGATCACGAGGTCGCACGCGGCCACCGTCGCGCGGAAGCGGGCGTCCCGGCGGCGGTCGTCGAAGCCCTTCGGCGAGTACGAGTCGCGCAGCCAGACGGCGTCGTCGAAGTCGAAGATCAACGTCTTGGCCGCGCGGCGAATCCGGCCCAACTCGAAGTCGCTGAGCAGCCGCCGTTGCAGGATCACGGCGTCGGCGTCCCGCAAGCGATTGCCGAGCGTCAGGCGGCCCCAGGCGGTTTCGGGGAACGGCACGATTTCGAGCGAATACCCGGCCGCGGCCAGGACCGGCGTGAACGCGAGCAGGCGGTAGCGGCAGCAGACGTGGTCGGCACTTTCGCCGACGGCGACGAGCTTCACGGCGGTCACGCCTTGCGCTTGCGGGTCATGGCCTGGGCGATGTCCCGCTTGGCGTCCGCGGTCTTGATCGACTCCCGCTTGTCGTGGACCTGCTTGCCCTTGGCGACCGCCAACTCGACCTTGGCCCGGCCGTCCTTGAAGTACATCCGCAGGGGCACCAACGTGAACCCGCGCTGGTCGGCCTTGCCGGCGAACTTGGCGATCTCGGACTTGCGCAGAAGCAGCTTGCGCTCCCGCTTCGGCTTGTGGTTGAGGCGGTTGCCGAACAGGTACTCGGGGATCTCGGCGTTGACGAGCCAGACTTCGCCCTTGTTGTCGATGCGGCCGAAGGCCTCGTCGAGGCTGGCGTGCCCCTCGCGCAGGCTCTTGACCTCGGTGCCGACGAGGACGAGACCGCACTCGATCGCGTCGAGCACTTCGTAGTCGAAGGTCGCGCGGCGGTTGCGGGTGATGTTGACGATGACCGGTTCGCCGTCGCTCTTCTTACCGGTCTCACGCTTCGCGGACTTGGCCATGCGCGTATGTTACCGGCGGGGTCAACCGCCCGCCACACCAAGGTTCGACATGCCGCGCTACGTGATCCTCGCCCACGACTGGCCGACGCCGCACTTCGACCTCCTGCTCGAAGCCGGCGGCGTCCTCAAAAGCTGGCGACTGCACGCCCGGCCGACCCCCGGCACGACCGTCCCCGCGACCCCGAACGCCGACCACCGCCTGCACTACCTCGACTACGAAGGGCCGGTCAGTGGCGACCGCGGCACGGTGACGCGCTACGCCAGCGGCGAGTACGAGGGCGACATCACCGGCGAAACGTGGACCGTGCGCTGGGGCGACGACGTGGCGACGATGACGGCGGAAGGTTTTACGGCTCCGCCGCAGGCGAGTTAGCCCGACGCGCTAGCGAGGGTCGAACGGTCGTGGGGAGTGTTCGGGGTCTTGGGCCGTACCGTCACCGACCCCATACTTTGCCCGCGACCGTTCGACCCTCGCTAGCGCGTCGGGCTAACTCGCCTGCGGCGGGGCCGCGGATTCGGCTATAACACTCACTTCTCCTCCGACCGGACGCACGCCCATGCCCGATCCCGATTCCGACACGGCCCGCCGGCGCATCGACCAACTCGAAGCGGCGCTCATGCGGCGCACCGAACTGCTCGAACAGAAGCAGGCCGAACTCGCCAACATCAAGGCGTCGAAAGCGTACCAACTCGTCAGTGGCGCGCAAAAACTCTTCAACCGCGGCTTCCCCGTCCACACCCGCCGGCGGGCGATGGTCAAGGGCGTCGTGCGCTCGGCGCTCGGATCGGTGACGTGGGTGTTCGACCGCCGCCGCGCCCGCAACGGCCCGCCGGCCGAGGAGCGGCACCTGACCGAGGCGACCCCCGTCGGCGAGTACAAGCGCTGGGTCGCCCGGCACGAGCCGAACGCCGCGGCCCTCGCCAAGCAGCGCGACACGAAGCTGTCGCGCCTCGTCACCTTCAGCGTCGTCGTGCCGGTCTACGACCCGCCAGAGGCGTTCCTCGAAGCCCTGATCGCGTCGGTGGCCGCGCAGACGTACCCGCACTGGGAACTCTGCCTCGCCAACGCCGGCGCGTCGGCCGGCGTCAAGGCGCTGCTCGACCGCTGGGCCGTCAAGGAGCCGCGCGTCAGGGTCGCGCACCTCGGCGAGACCCGCGGCATCGCCGGCAACACTAACGCC
>JAYTSV010000165.1:0-16385 GCA_043745465.1 Fimbriiglobus sp. | reverse complement strand
CCTCGCTATGTGCTGGTTTGATCGACCAGCATTCGACGATTCACTAGTTCTTCTAAGGCCTCGTGTCGAAATAATCTCAATTTCACTCAGTGACACCCGAGCCAACCACCCCTCGGCTTTCGCCTCAGAGCCAGTCCGCCCGATGCCGCTGTTTAATTGCGACTTTGTTTCTTCCAAGTTGTCAAAGATCACTTGTCGCAGCACTCGCCAAGTCCTTTCGGACCTAACTCGCCTCCGCAACATCGGACACTGCATTTCTTTCAGCAGCATCCTACAAGGCTGACATCACTTCGCAAGTCGTTTTGCGTCTTGCGTTTGCGTCACTTGTTACCTGAATCTTAGGGGCTTCGTCGGTCGTGTCAACCCGTCTCGCAAACTTTCTCGGTCTCAAACCGCCCCGAGTTTCGCAAGACCCACTCGACACCTTCACCGACGACCCGCCGCACCCAAGACCGCCGGTTCCCTGACGCTTCCGTCGCGGGCCGGTCGAGTGGAGAAGAGGGGAGTCGAACCCCTGACCCTCTGCTTGCAAAGCAGATGCTCTACCAGCTGAGCTACTTCCCCGTCCTTGATCCGTCGTCTGTTCTCTTCCGCCGCACGCACCGTTGCGTCGTCTCGTCCCGAGTGCGGGTACTTGGATTCGAACCAAGGACCTCAGCTTTATCAGAGCTGCGCTCTAGCCAACTGAGCTATACCCGCGTTCGCTTCACTCGCCCGTCTCGACCTGACTAGCAACAAAAAACCAAGCCTCGTCGGCTTGGCTCTCGTGGGAACAATTCCGCTGACGAGAGCTACACCCCTGCGGGCGTTCCTTCAATGGTGCTGATGGCCTGGTCGGTCATGGGCGTCCTTCTCGATGGAATCCAACCGATACACTAAACCATTCGCCGGTGCTGTCAAGACTTCTCGGCACCGCCGCCGCGAGATTTTCCGGTTCGGGATTCCCCGCCCTCGCCCCCGGGTATCTTCTCGCATTCGCGCAGGCCGACCGCATAATACTGGAGTCCCCGGCCGTTCCCGTCCGGGCGTCGTTACGCCTTATCGCACGAGGTTCTCGTCATGCGTTTCGCAGTTTGGTTTTGTGCCGTTTGCTTCGCTTTCATGCCGTCGATTGTCGTGGCCGTCGAGCCGGAAGTCGCCCCGGACGCCGTGATCGCTCGTCTCAAGAAGGACATCTACTTCCTGGCCGGCGACGAGTGCGAAGGCCGGGGCATGGAGACCAAGGGCATTTTGAAGGCGGGCGAGTACGTCGCCGCCAGCTTTGAAGCGTCCGGGCTGAAGCCGGCCGGCACGCAGGGCTACTTCCAGCCGTTCACCATCGCCGGCTCGACGCGACTCGGCAGCCCGAACACCCTGGTCATGACCGGGCCGGATAACGTCAAGTACGAGGTCAAGTACGACAAGGAATTCCGCCCCACCGGCTTCTCGGGCAGCGGCAAGACCGACGCGACCGAAGTCGTCTTCGTCGGTTACGGCATCCGGGCCGACAAGCTCGACCTCGACGGCAAGTTGGTCGCCTTCGACGAGTACGCCGATTTCGACGTGAAAGGGAAGGTCGTCGTCCTGCTGCGGCGGACGCCGCGGGCCGAGGACAAGAAGAACCCGTTCGAGAAAGACGCCACCCAACACGCCGCGCTGGCCACGAAGGTCGGCGTCGCGGCCAAGGCCGGGGCCGTCGGCGTGCTGTTCGTCAACGACGGCAGCTACGCCAAGGAGAGCGACTCGCTGATGGACTTCCGCTACGCCGGGGGCCAGGCGGCGACCATCCCGGTCGTGCAAGTGAAGCGGGCCGTCCTCGAAAAGATGCTCGCCACGCAGGACCAGAAGCTCGCCGCGATTGAGGAGGCGATCGACAAGGACTTGAAGCCGCGGCCGGTCGCCTTAAAGGGCTGGAAGGCCACGGCCGAAGTCACGGTCACCAAGAGCGAGATCGCGGCCCGCAACGTCGTCGGCGTCCTCGAAGGCAGCGGCCCGCTGGCGGACGAGACGATCGTCGTCGGGGCGCACTACGACCACCTCGGGTACGGCGAACCGGGCAGCCTGCTCGGGTCGGCCGGCAAAGGCAAGCTGCACTACGGGGCGGACGACAATGGGTCCGGCACGACCGGCCTGATGGAGATGGCCCGGCACTTCGGGGCAATGAAGGACCGCGTCGGCCGCCGCATCGTGTTCATCGCCTTCGCCGGCGAGGAGCGCGGCCTGTTCGGCTCGATCCACTATTGCAAGGAGCCGAAGTACCCGCTGGCCACGACCGCGTTCATGCTCAACATGGACATGATCGGCCGCGTCGTCGCCGTCGAAGACGCGCCGGCCAAGAAGGGCGCGAAAGACCCTGACGCGAAAGACCCCGACGCGAAGCCGGGCGTGAAGAAGGACCGGATCGTCGTCTACGGCACCGGAACGGCGGAGGGGATGGAGCAGTACGTCGAGGGCGCGAACGCGAAGTACGACTTCAAGCTCTTGAAAATCCCCGGCGGCACCGGGCCGAGCGACCACGACTCGTTCTACCGCAAGAAAATCCCCGTCCTCTTCTTCTTCACCGGCACGCACAAGGACTACCACCGCCCCAGCGACACGCCGGACAAGATCAACCTGGCGGGGATGAAGAAGATCGTCGCGTTCGGGGAGGATTGCGTCCAGCACTTCGCCACCGTCGCGGAGCGGCCGAAGTACCTCGTCACCAAGGGCGGGTGGGAAGACCCGACGGAGGAGCGGACCGCGAAGTCGTCCCGGCCGGCGATGCCGAAACTGGGGATCATGCCGGGCAACTACGAGGCGACCGACGGCGGCGTCCTAGTCGAGGAATTGACCCCGGGCGGCGCGGCCGAAAAGGGCGGGCTGAAGTCGAAGGACGTGGTCGTGTCGATCGGCGGCAAGGAGGTCAAGAACATCGAAGGGTACATGACGGCGATGGCCGCCCAAAAGGCCGGCGTTGAGATCGACGTGGTGGTGCTGCGCGGCGAGAAGAAGGTCACGCTCAAAGTGACGCCGAATCCGTAAGGCCGAACTCGGACGGCGGTCCCGCACGGACACGCCCCGCCGTGGTATAATCCCGAGACTTCGCCCCGCCGCCTGCGACCCAGGGACGTACCCGACTCATGGACGCTCCGATTTTCGCCACGTCGCCCGGCCTGCGGCTGCCCGACGCCCCACCGCAAGGCACCCTGCCCGACGCGGCCGTGCTGCTCCGCCACCTCTTGGAGGTGCAGCGCGAGCAACTGGCCGTCTTGAAGGCCCAGCACGCGAGCGCCGAGAACACCGTTACCGCCCTGTTGCGGCAGGTGTTTGAAGTGCAGAAGGAACAACTCGCCGTCTTAAAAGCGCAGCAGGCGGCGGCGGACTCGCAGGGCCGGTGGCGGGGCTTCCTGGCCCGCTGGGCGGACGAGTTCCCGGGCGTCGGCCGGGGCTGTAAAGAGGTTCTGCCGCTGATCGAACGGGCCTACCTCGCGCTCATTCAGGAATTGGCCGACAAGCTGCGCGACGAGGAGACCGAGATCGGCAGCGAGTTCGGCCTGGGCGAATTCCTCGACCGGTACGGCGTGCGGCTCAGCCAACTCGGCTCGATCTTGAGCCAGCTCGGTCCGATCGCCGACGCCGCCCCGGCCGACTCCGACCGGTCGCGGTGACGGCGGCTCCCCTCGCCTCTATCTAAACGACTTGCGGGGCCAAAATCCCGGCGTCCTCCGCTCCCCCGATCGACAAAGCGAACGGCTGCCCGCATGGAATTTCCCGCCTTAGACTTGCAACGCATCCGCGAGCTGTACGCCCGCGGCCGGTACCGCGAGGCGCTGGCCGCCGGCGCGGCCCACGGGTCGGTCCGCGCCTGGTCCGGTGCCCCCGGCCGCCTGCTCGCCGGCCGGTTGGCCATCCAACTCGGCGCGCCGCGGCTCGGCCACCAACTGCACCTGGCCGCGTTCCGCGAGAACCCGGCGAACCTCGAAGCGATCTACTACCACGCCCGCTTCCGCATGGAGCGGTTCGGCCCGCTGTCCGCCCTCCGCTTCTTGCGCCAGCACGAGGACTGGTCGGACGCCCCGCCGGGCCTGCGGGCCGACTGGATCGGCGTCCAGGCCCTCGTGTACGCCCGCCTACAAGACTTCGACCGCGCCGAGCGGGCCATCGTCCAGGCCGAAGCCGGGGCCGTGGACCGCGCCTGGATTTTCGTCGAGCGGTCGTCGGTGTTGGAACTGTGCGAGCGGCCGGCGGAGGCGATGGAGGCGGCCCGCCGGGCGCTCGAAATCCAGCCGTGGTTCCGGCCGGCCGTGCAATCGGTCGCGCACCTGTTCCAACGGGAGGGCCGCGAGGTCGAGGCGGTCGAGTTCTTGACCGAGGCCCAACCGCACATCGACGGCGGCGTCGTCCCGGCCCAACTCGCCACCCTGCAGTACGACTTGCACCGCTACGCGGACGCCCGCCGCAGCCTCGACCTGTTCGCGGAGTTGTCGCCGTTGATGGAGGACGAGGTCCGCAAGTGGCTGGGGGCCCGGCGGGCGGACGTGGCCTACCTGCTGGGCGATTCGCACGCCGCCGCGCCGTTCGCCGAAGCCGTCGGGGACGAGTTCAGCACCCGCTTCGCCGCCGCCCTGCGGGCCGAACCGGCCGGCGCGGACTCCGTCGCCGCGCACCGCCGGGTGCTCGACCTCGACTTCTCGTTCTCGAAGACTGCGCCGTCCGCGTTGGACCTCCTCGGCCGCTACCACAAGCACGCCACCCCGCCCGTCCCGGCCGACGCGCCGGTCGAGTTCGACGGCCTGCCGGACGCCGCCGAGCGGGCACGCCTCGACGCGACCGGGTGGGCGACCCGCGAATTCGCGCTGCAGCCCGGCATCGCCTTCGACCTGATCGACCGCGGCCTGCCGTTCCTGGTGACGCTCGTCGAGACCGGGTACGGCCAGGCCCGGTTGATCGTCGGGGCCGACCGCCTACGGCAGAGCCTCTTCTTCGTCGAAGGCTCCGAGCGCCGCCCGGGCGAGGCCCCGTTCACGGTCCTGTTGGACCGGTACAAGGTGTTCGGCCCGCGCTGCCTCGTCGCCGTGCCGGCCGCGGACGCCGCCAAACTCGACGGCCTGACCTTCCCCGACGCGGCCGAGTGCGACCAACTGTACGCGGTGCAAACGGCCCTGCACGCCCACGACTACGCCCGCGCCAAGGCCGGCGTCGAGGCACTGCAGGCGGCCGTCCCCGGGCACCGCCTGGCGAAGTTCGCCGCCCTCGCCTACGCCCGCGGCACGGCGCACCCGGTCTTGCAACTCCTCGCCGCCGACGACCTGTTGCGCGACTTCCCGACGGACTCGACGCTGGTGCTGTCCAAGGCGGCCGCGCTCCGCGACCTGGGCCGCATGAAGGAGCGGCGGGGCGTACTCGCGGCCGCCGTCGAGGCCGGGGCGACCGAGTCGCTGGTCCTGCAATCCCTCGCGCAAATGCTCCTGCCGGACCACACGCAGCAGCGCGAAGCCGAACTGCTTTTGCGCCGCTCGGTCCGCCAACGGCCGCAGGGTGCCCCGGGGTACTTTCTGCTCGCCTCGCAGCAGTGGGAGCAACAAGATTTCACGGCGGCGCTGGAGTTGTACCGCTTCGCCTGTTGCCTGGACGACCGCGAGACCCAGTTCGCCGAGGCGTACTCGCGGGCCGCGCGGGTGCTCGACCAAGGCAGTGAGGCCGTGCGGCTGTTCCAATTGCGGGCGAACCGCGCCGCCCTGCCCTACGTTCCCGCCGTCGAGTCGCTGTGCAACACCCTGGGCGACCGCGGCGACACCGATTTCGCGTTCTCGGCCATCGACAACGCGGTCGATAAGACGCGGGCGTTTGCCCTCTCGAACACCCCCGACGCCGCCGAGGTGCTGGGGGAACTCCTGCTGTTCCGCGCCGACCTGCACGCCGACCACGGCCTGGGGTCGGAGGCCGACGCCGACCTCGTCGAGGCGAAGCAATACGTCGCCGCGCCAGACCTGGTGCGCAAGTCGATCGGCATCGCCCGCGCCAAACCCGACCCCACGGCCGCGCTCGACCTGGTGCGACAACTGCTCGTGGTCGAACCGGTGTCGGTCGAAGGCCACCGGCAGGCGGCCGGCCTGCTCGTCGAAACCGAAGGGCGGGCGGCAGCGCGGCAGCACCTCGCTCGGGTGAGCCAACGCTACCCCGAACACTACGGCCTGGCCCGGCTGGACGCCGAGTTCCTCTACCCCGACCAGGACGCCGCCGCGCTGGAAGCCACGCGCCGCCTCCTGGCCCTCTGCCCGGTGGACGCCTGGGCGTACCGGCAACTGGCCCTGCTGAACGCCGACTTGAAGCGGCACGACGACGCCCGCCGGGCCATCGAATCGGCCCGCGGGCTGGAGCCGACGCACAGCTCGCAGTTCTCCGTCCAGGCCCACGTCTTCCGCCGGGCCGACCGCATCGACGACGCCCTCGAAACCTTCCGCGAGTGCCTCCGCCACCACCCCGACCACGAACTCGCCGTCTACGAGTTGGTGCAACTGTCGCGTGGCCTCAAGGAGAAGCGGCAAGCCCTGCGGCACGTCTTGACGCAGTTGCGGACCCAGCCGAGCAACGGCGACGGCTTGCTGGCGTACCACGCCGCGGCGTCCGAACTCGTGGACGACCCCGAGGCGATGGAACGGCTCGTCGCCGAGCTCGAAGCCTTCCTGGAGGAGCGGCCCGACCTATGGCAGGCGTGGTCGGCCGTCGTGCAGTTGCTCGCCAACGCCGACCGCACCGAAGAGGCCGCGACCCTGGCCCGCGACGCGGTCGCGCACTTCCCCCTGAGCGCCCGCCTGTGGATCGACCTGTCGATTGTCTGCAAGATGCTAGAGCAGCCCGACGACCGCATCGACGCCTTGCGCAAGGCCGCGTCGATCGCCCCGGGTTGGATCCCGGCGTCGCGCGAACTGGCCGAAGCGCTGAACGAGGCCGATCAGCGGGACGAGGCTCGGGCCGCGCTCGAACAACTCCTACCCCACGCGGCGGCCGAGGCGCACGCCCACTGGCTACTGGCCGAGCAGTTCTGGCAGGCCGACCGCGGCCGGGAGGCGCTCGACCACGCCAAGCAGGCGGTGCGGCTCGACGCCCACGGCGACCCGCGGCTCGAAAGCGCCTGGCGGGCCGTCGTCATGTGGTCCGACCGGTTGGAATCGCCGACCGAAGCCCTGGAGTTCGCCAAGGAACTGACCGTCGTGAGGGCCGGCGACCCGCGCGCCTGGCTACGCTACGCCCGGTCGATCACCGAGATTTCGCAGGCCAACGAGATCGTCGCCGCCCTGGACAAAGCGCTGGTGCTCGACCCCAAGAACGTCGAGGCTTACGACCTGAAGGCCGAACGCCTCGGCATGTTGGGCCGGTTCGAGGACGCCCTGGAGGCCGCCCGGCCGAGTGCCCTGGCCGCCGACGTGCCGCTGGTCCTGCAGGGCCGGGCCGCCTGGGTCGAGGCGCGGCGCGGCAACTACGCCAGCGCCATCCCGCCGATGCAAGCGCTGGTGGCCGTGGACCCCGATTACCTCTGGGGCTGGCAGCAACTGGCCGAGTGGTACAACGACATCGGCAAGCCCGAGAGCTTCCTCGAAGTGACCTCCGAGTTGATGCGGCTGCGGCCGGACTCGCCGCTGCACCTGATGATGCGCGGCGACGCCAAAATCCAGACGGGCGACCGGGACGGGGGCAAGGCCGACCTGCGCGAAGCCCTGCGCATCCACGCCGGGTACTCGCCCGCCGCCGTCGTGCTGTTCGACGCCTGCCTCCAGGACGGCGAACACCGCGAGGCCCGCACGGCGTTGGCCGTGTTGCAAGAACACCTCAACGGCCCGGAGGTGATCGTCAAGCAGATTCAGTACGCGGCCCGGACCAACGACGTGGAGGCGACGACGCGCGGGTTCCGCGAGTTGGCGACCACCCCGGGCGAGGGGCCGCCGGTCTACTTACAGATGGCCATGAACGAGATGAACACCCTCGACGTGGGCGAGCGGGCGGCCGAAATCCTCCGCGAGGCGTGGGAGGAAGGGGTCGAGTTCAACCCCTGGGCACCGGTCTTCTGGATGGAGACGCCGGACGGCGAGCAGGCCGACGACGAGGTCCGCCTGGCCGCGTGCGACGCCCTGGTGACGCACTACCCGCACTTCCTTTCGGGGCACGACCGGCGGGCCGAAATCCTGACCAGCCTGGGCCGGTCCGACGACGCCTTGCAAGCCTGCCGGCCGCTGGCCTTCGAGCCGCCCTACCCGCTCACCCTGCGCGGCCGCGCGGCCTGGGTCGAAGCGCAGCGCGGCAACCGCGCCCTGGCCGTCGAACAGATGAAGGAAATCCTCGCCGAAGACGCCGACTACTCGTGGGGCTGGCGGCAACTCGCCACCTGGTACGAGTTCCTCGGCCGCGAGCGCGACCGGCTCGACGCGGCCGACCAACTCGTCCGGCTCAACCCCGGCGACGCCTTCGCCCACCTGATCCGCGGCGAAGCCCGACAGTCGCTCGGCGACAACCGCGGGGCCAAGGACGACTACCACCGCGCGTTCGAACTCGACCCCGCGTTCCAGGCCGCCGGGTTGCAACTCATCACGACGCAACTCGAAACCGACGACCTGAGCGGAGCCGCGAAGACCCTGGCCAAGCTCAAGGAGCACGCCGACGGGCCGTACGTCCGGTTGCGCGTGGTGCAGGTCGCCGCGCGGCAGGGGCACCTCGAAGAAGCCCGCTCGACCTTCCGCGCCATGCTCACCGACCTGACCGTCAGCCGGGGCGTCCTGGAAGAGTGCGTGACGAAGTTCCGCGAGGCCGGCTGGGTCGCCGAGGCCGAGGAAGAGTTGACGCAGGCCGCCACGTCCGAGGCCGTGACCCCGCAGGCCGCCGGCGTCTGGGTCGGGGCGCTGCTCAAGGAGAACAAGACGGCCCGGGTCGCCGACCTGCTCGCCCCGCTGGTGGAGCGCGACCGGGACGCCGGCCGGGAAGCCGTGCTGACCTACGCCGCCGGCCTGACCGACCTCGGCAGCCCGGCCAACGCCGCGACGACCGTGCAGCGCTTCTCGGAGTTACTTCGGCAGGACGACGACTCGTGGGCGCGGGCCGGCCGGGTGCTGGTGGACGCGCGGCAGTTCCCCCTCGCCGTCGCCTGGCTGGCGGACTGGGAGGAGCGGCCCGACCGCGCCGCCTGGATGATGCGCGTTCTCTTCGACGCCTACCAGCAACTCGGCGACACGGCCAAGGCCGAGGCCGTCGCGCTGGCGGTCCTGACGGCGGACGACGAGTCGGGCGAAGCCGACGACGACCTGCTGGCCGACTTCCTCGCCTGGCTCGCGCTGTTCGCCACCCTGCGCGGCGAGAGCGACGCCGCCGACGACTTCCTCGACCGCGTCGAACCGGTCGGCCAGCCGGACGGCGTCCGCGTCGTCTTGAAGCTGGCCGAGGCGCTGCTGACGGTGCAACGGGCGGCCGACAAGGCGGTCGCGTTCGCCGAGGTGAAGAAGGACTTGCGCGTCGCCGCGGACAGTTGCGCGGTCAAGGAGCGCCTGCCGGGCACCGCCGCCGCGTACCGCCGGGTGACGGCCCGACTGGCCGCCGACGCCGGCGGGTTGACCGCGAAGCTGTGGTCGCTGGCCCAGCGGGTGCGGCCGTGGATCGCCGCCGACGCGGGCGCGTAACGGGTTCGACACTTTTCTCCCATTTCGCGGCGGTATCCTGACCCGGGGCGACACTACCCGGGGACAGGAGGACCGCGATGACTGCCGACGCCGACCAACGCATCGCCGACGCCCGCCACGACCCCGAGCGGTTGGGCGAACTCCTCGAAGCCTACCGGCACTACCTACGGCTGCTGGCCCGCGTCGAGATCGGCCGGCGGTTGCAGGGCAAGGTCGATGCGTCGGACGTGGTCCAGGAGGCGTTCCTCGACGCGCACCGCCACTTCCCGAACTTCCGCGGCAACGCCGAGGGGCAGTTCGTCGCCTGGCTGCGGGAAATCCTCGCCGGCACGCTGTCGAACCAGGTCCGCCGGTACTTCGGCACGAAGGCCCGCGACCCCCGGCTCGAAGTCAACTTTGCCGCCGACCTCGACCAATCGAGTTACGGCCTGGCCCAGATGCTCGCCGACCCGCGCAGCTCACCGAGCGCCCAGGCCCACCGCCGCGAGCAATCGCTGCTCGTCGCCGAAGCCTTGGCCCGACTGCCGGAGGATTACCAGACGGTGCTGGTGCTGCGGCACCTCGAAGGCCTGACCTTCCCGCAAGTCGCCGCGTCGATGGGCCGCAGTGTCGATAGTGTCGAGAAACTCTGGCTGCGCGGCCTAACGCAGTTGAAAAAGGCGTTCGCTGCCACGGAGGACTCGGCGTGACCCACGACACGACACCCCATACCCCCGGTCACGATCCGGCCGACGACCCGCGGGTCTTGCAGGCGGCGCGGGACTACCTCGCCGAGTTGGAAGCCGGCCACCGGCCCGACCGCCGCGCCTACGAGGCCCGCCACCCCGACCTCGCCGCGGCCGTCGCCGAGTGCCTGGACGGCGTCGAGTTGGCCCACGGCATCGGTGCCCTGCGCGGCCCGCCGGCCCCCGCGACGGTCCCGCAACTCCCGCTGGGCGACTTCCAGATCGTCCGCGAACTCGGCCGCGGCGGCATGGGCGTCGTCTACGAGGCGACGCAACTGTCGCTCGGCCGGCGGGTGGCACTCAAGGTGTTGCCGTTCGCCGCGGCCCTGGACGCCAAGCAGTTGCAGCGGTTCCGCACCGAGTCGCACGCCGCGGCCCAGTTGCACCACACGAACATCGTGCCGGTGTACGCCGTCGGGTGCGAGCGGGGCACGCACTACTACGCGATGCAGATCATCGACGGCCAGCCGCTCGACGCCTACATCCGCGACCTCCGCACCGACGCCGAACCGGCGGACGCCGAGGCGAGTCCAACGGCTTCGACGGCCGCGCCGGGGACGCCGACCCGCCCGGCCACGGCGGCCCAACGCCAGGCGAGGCACCACCTCGCGGCGCGGATCGCCTGCCAGGTCGCCGAGGCACTCGACTACGCCCACGAGGCCGGCGTCGTCCACCGCGACATCAAGCCGGCGAACCTGCTCCTCGACGCCCGCGGGACCGTCTGGATCACCGACTTCGGCCTGGCGCAGGTGACGGCGGCGGCCGGCGGCGTCACCCGCACCGGGGACGTGTTCGGCACCCTGCGATACATGAGTCCCGAGCAGGCGGCCGGCCGGCGGGTCGAGGTGGACCACCGGACCGACGTCTACTCGCTGGGCGCGACCCTGTACGAACTGCTCACGCGGGAGCCGATCTTCCCGGCGGCGGACCGGCAAACGCTGTTGAACCAAATCCTGCACGAGGAGCCGACGCCGTTGCGGGCGCTCGACCGGCACTTGCCCGAGGAGTTGGAAACGATCGTCTTGAAGGCGACCGCGAAACTGCCGGCGGAGCGGTACGCCACGGCCGGCGACCTGGCCGCGGACCTGCGCCGCTACCTGGACGACCGGCCGATCCTGGCCCGCCGGCCGACGACCGTCGAACTGGCCCGGAAGTGGATGCGGCGGCACCCGTCGGCCGTGCGGGCGGCGCTGGCCGTGTCCGTCGCCGGGACGCTCGGGTTCGGCCTCTCGACGGCCGTCGTGGTCCGCGAGCAGGGCCGCACCGAAGTCGCGTACAAGCAGGCCGAGCGCCGCGCCGCCGAGGCCGAGGAGCGGTTCCAGTTGGCCCGCCGGTCGGCGGACGAGATGATCCGCCTGGCCGACGAAGAACTGGCCGACGACCCGCGGCAACAGCCGCTGCGGCGGAAGCTGTTGGAATCGGCGCTGGCGTACTACCAGGAACTGATCGAGCGCCGCCGGGGCGAGGCGGACGCCTCGACGGACGACCTCGAAGCGACCCGCGCCCGGGTGACGGCGATCCTGAGCGACCTGGCCGTGATGCAAGGGGCGTGGCTGCACTTGCTGTTGCGCGACCCGGCCGTGCAGGGCGAGTTGAAACTGACGCCCGAGCAGGCGGGCGAAGTGGACGCGATTACCCGGGAGATCGCGGCCAAGGGGGACGGCCCGGGGTCGCGCTTCGGCCGGCTCAAGCCGGACGATCGGAGCGCCCGCATCCTCGCCGACATCCGCCGGCACGACGCGCAAATCACGAGCGTGCTGCGGCCCGAGCAGTTCGCCCGGCTGCGGCAGATCGGGTGGCAAGTCCGCGGCCCGGAGGCCTTCCGCGACCCCGACCTGGCGG
Source organism: Fimbriiglobus sp. (assembly GCA_043745465.1). GTDB lineage: Bacteria > Planctomycetota > Planctomycetia > Gemmatales > Gemmataceae > Fimbriiglobus. Next base: position 4,195 of record JAYTSV010000165.1, on the reverse strand, counting down.
TCCTGTTGAAGCTGTCGCCGGCCCAGCGCGAGCAACTCCGCGGCCTCGACGACGGCCCGCCCCCCCGCCCGCCCGGCAAGGACTACGGCGGACCGGGCTACCGCCCCGGCGGACCGCCCGACGGCAAGCCCGGCGGACCGCCCGGCCGGCCCCGCCGCGGCCCCGGAATGGCCCCCCTCCTCGCGGTGCTGACACCCGAGCAACGCACACGCTGGGTCGAGTTGACCGGGGAACCGTTCCCCTTCGAGCGTGACGACCGTACTCCCTACGGCCGCTGACCGCTTTCCCTTTTCCAGGAGTTACGACGATGTTCCAGAAGACGCGAACCGTGGTGGGCACGTTGGTTTTGAGCGGCGCGCTGCTGAGCGCGACCGTCCTGTCCGCCGTCGGCCAGCCGCCCGCCGGCAAGGGCGAGAAGGGCAAGGGCGGCCCCGGCGGCCGCGGCATGCGCCCGCCGATCGGGGCGGTCCTACCGCCGCACCTCGTCGAAGAATTGAACTTCACCGACGAGCAGAAGAAGGACCTCGCCGAGTTGCAAAAAGAGGTGGACGCCAGGCTGGCGAAAATCCTCACCGACGACCAGAAGAAGCAACTCAAGGAGATGAAAGACCGCGGCCCCGGCGGTCCCGGTGGCCCGGGCGGACCCGGCGGGAAAGGTGGCCCGGGTGGCCCCGGTGAAAAGGGTGGCAAGGGCGAGCGGCCGCCGGTCGAGTAACCGTCCCGGACGGCGTGCGCCGGCGAGCCAAGAGGACGATGCCCCCGGATTCCGAGTACCGGCGTCCGGGGCGTCGATCGGTCAAGCGATTTCCCCGGCGATCGCCCGGTCGTAGTCCCACACGTTGTCGGTCGGGCCGTTGACCAGCCGGTTGTGCGCCCGGCCCCACGGCCAGATCAACTCGCCGTTCGGTCGTTCGATGCCCGGAAACGAATCCTCGCCCAGGTGGACCGTGCCCCATTCGCCGCCGTGGTGCCGCCGCAATACTTCGCCCACGTAGCCCCCGAACGCCTTGGCGAACAACCAGACGGTACTCTCCGGGGGCCGCGTCCGGGCCTTGATGGCGTGCAATTCGCCGAGCATCCACTCGACTCGCTCGACGCTGGCCTCGGACCCGTCCAGGGCGATTGCAAAGTTCTTCGCCGCCAGGTCCACGGCGTCCAACGAGTACGCCTCCGCCATCTTGCCGACCTGCGAATCGGGCTGAAACGACGCCATCGAATTGTCTCCGTCAACCGCCCGGTGCGAACGGGAACCATCGGGGGAGTTCGCGCAGGGCTTGCCATGCTATCCCGCGTCAAGCCGCACGGCTTGCCATTGCTCCCAAACGCGGTCGGCATCGTGCCGGGGGATGGGCATCCACTATGCGTAGAACCGGTACAGGTGAGTGGCTCCGCCGCAGGCGACTCTTGTTAGCCCGACGCGCTAGCGAGGGTCGAATGGTCGAAGAGAGTGTGCGGGGTCGTCTGCCGTACCTTCAACGCCTGCCGGCATTGTCCACGACCCATCGACCATCGCTAGTGCGTCTGGCTAACAAGAGTCGCCTGCGGCGGAGCCGAAAACCTTGCGGTGCAAAAGCCGGCTGGGGAGTTGTCGATCGAGGTGCCGACTGATGCTCTGCCAGTTGAGTTACCGCCGAGGCGACCCGGCGAGCGGGAATCGAACCCGCAACCTTCTGTTCCAATAAGTCACCCTGATCTGCACCACCCCCCGACGCGGGCATAGACGCCGGGATTCGACGGCGGTTTCACAGACTCGGTGCGATTTTCCGCCCGGCGTCACCAGCCGGCGGCGACGCCGTCTTTGCGGCTTTCGGTGCCGCCGCGCAGGACGCCGGTCGTCGGGTCGATCAGGATGCCCTGGTAGCCGCCGCTGTTCACCTTCGTCCGCTTCACGACGTGGCCGCGGGCTTCGAGTTGCTTGACGACCGCGTCCGGGATGCCGGACTCGGCCAGGACCGTGCCGCCGCGGGCCGCTTCCGGCTTGCCCGTCGGCGTCGCGCTGCCGACGTGCTCGACCCGCGCGGCGTCCCCGGCGGCCTGGACGCCCATGCCGAAGTCGAGCAGGTTGACCAGCACCTGGACGTGCCCCTGCGGCTGCATGTCCCCGCCCATCACGCCGAAGGTCAAGAAGGGCACGCCGGCCTTGGTCACCATCGCCGGGATGATCGTGTGGAACGGCCGCTTGCCCGGGTCGAGCCTGTTGGCGTGCCCCGCGTCCAGCGAAAACAGGCAGCCCCGGTTCTGCAGGCCGAAGCCGGTCCCGGGGGCCGACAGGCCCGACCCGAAGCCCATGTAGTTCGACTGAATCAACGACACGCAGTTGTGGTCTTTATCGACGACGCACAGGTAGATCGTGTCGGCCTTGCCGACCAGCGCGTCCCCGGCCTCGACGCCGACGCCGGCCTTCCTGGGGTCGATGAGTCTGGCGCGCTCGGCGGCGTACCCCTTCGAGATCAGCCGGCCGGTCGGCACGGCCGCGAACTTCGGGTCGGTGTAGTACTTGGCCCGGTCGGCGAACGCCAATTTCTTCGCCTCGACGAGCAGGTGCCAGTAGTCCGGCGAGTTCGGCCCGAGGGTCTTGAGGTCGTGCGGTTCGAGCGTGTTCAGCATCTGCAGCGCCGCGATCCCCTGGCCCGGCGGCGGGAGTTCCCACACGTCGTAGCCGCGGTAGTTGGTCGAAACCGGGTCGATCCACTCGGCCCGGTAGTCGGCGAAGTCGGCCGGCGTGAACAGCCCGCCCTCCGCGTCGGACAGCTTGACGATGGCCTTGGCGATGTCGCCCCGGTAGAAGGCGTCGCGGCCCTGGTCGGCGATGAGCCGGTAGCTGCGGGCCAGGTGAGGGTTGCGGAAGACCTCGCCGGGCTTGGGGGCGTGGCCGTCGATCAGGAAGGTGTCGCGCAGGCCGGGGTCGCGGGCCAGCACCCGCTCGCTCGCCTTCCAGTAGCCGGCGATCACCTCGGGGACCGGTACCCCGGCCTCGGCGTAACGGATGCTCGGGGCGAGCAGGTCCTGGAACGTCTTCGTGCCGAACTTACGGCGCAACTGGTCCCAGCCCTCGACGCACCCGGGCACCGACCAGGCCAGCGGGCCGCGCTCGGGGATGGCGTCGAGCTTCTTGGCGGCGAAGTACTTCAGGGTCGCGTTCTTCGGCGCGGGGCCGCTCGCGTTCAGGCCGGACAGCTTGCGGGTCTTGGCGTCGTAGACGATGGCGAACAGGTCGCCGCCGATGCCGCACGAGGTCGGCTCCATGAGCGCCAGGGCGGCGCTGGCGGCGACGGCCGCATCGACGGCGTTGCCCCCGGCCTTGAGCACGTCCAGCCCGATCTGCGCGGCTAGCGGGTGCGACGCGCAGACCATGCCGTTGACGGCCACCGTCTCGGACCGGTGCGCCTGCCCGGCGACCGGCACCGGGCGGTCCGCCGCACGGCCGTGGGCGTAGAAGAGCATCAACGCGGTGAAGGCGGTAAGCAGTCGCATGGGTGACTCTGTGCAGACATCGGGGCGGGACCGGCAGACGCAACGAAGGGGAGGTCCGGACAGCGTCGTCGGGCGCACCGGTCGCGTCAAGGAAAATGCCCGGGGGTGTGCGGCGGGTCCGGGAGGAGCGCGGGTTCGGCGGTAGAATGCGGGTTCTCGTTCCCGAGGAGCACTCATGCCCGCGCCCGCCCCGCTCGACGACGTGCCCGGTACGCCGTTCGACAGCCTGCACGACGCCGACGCCCCGGCCGCCAGCCCCGACCCGGCGGCCGAGTACGTGGCGATGATCAAAGAGGTCGCCGACAAACTGCTCGCCGACCGGGCCGCCCCCGGGGACGTGAAACTGCTCGCCCACGCCCTGCGCGAACTGCGGCACTGCCTTCGCGTGTTCAAGGACTACCGCGGGGTCCGCAAGGTGACCGTGTTCGGCTCGGCCCGCACCCCGGCCGACCACCCCGCGCACCTGGCCGCCGTCGAGTTCGGCCGGCTCGTCGCGGCGGCCGGGTGGATGGTCATCACCGGGGCCGCGTCCGGCATCATGGAGGCCGGGCACGTCGGGGCCGGCCGCAAAAAGAGCTTCGGCCTGAGCATCATGCTCCCCTTCGAGTCGTCGGCCAACGCCGTCATCCACGGCGACCGCAAGCTCATGAACATGCGGTACTTCTTCACCCGCAAGCTCATGCTCATCAAGGAGTCCGACGCGGTCGTGCTCTTCCCCGGC
>JAYTSV010000164.1:0-16730 GCA_043745465.1 Fimbriiglobus sp. | reverse complement strand
CGATCCCGGAGTGCCACCGCAAGAACTCCGGGCGCTGACCCTTCCGGCTCGCCTCAATCCTCCTCGACCTCTTCGGGGTCCGTCTTCATCACTTCCTTGAGCAGGATCGTCGCGTAGCAGCCGGCCGGGAGCGTGAAGTCGAGGATCAAGTCGGGGCCGGCCCACGTCGCGGTCAGGTCGTCGAGGTAGACGAGGTTGTGCCGGCGGGTGCCGCCCATCAGCTTGTCGAAGTGGTCGAACGACTTGGCGTGCAGCTTGTGCGCGGCCAGGACCGCCGTCTCGCGGACGAGAGCCGTGCCGTGAACGGGGAAGGTGCGCGTGCCGAACATCGGGCCGCCGGTCACGGTCTCGCGGGCCTCGAAGCGGGCTTGCTCGGCGAACACGTCCTCGGCCGTGAACAGCCCGCCGAACGGCCGCTTCATCATCGCGTCGCCCGGCAAAACCTTGCGCAGCAGGCCGTCGGTCAGCCGGCGGGCGAGGTAGTCGTTGAAGAGCAGCGACTGCACGGCCGACAGCGCGAACTTGTAGACGAACGGCCGCAGGCGCTTCGGTTGCGTCCCGGCCAGGCACTTCCAGCCGAGCGCCGCCGTCGAGCCGCCGCGGCCGAAGCGTTGGGGGCCGTAGTAGTTCGGCATGCCGTGCGACCGCAAGCGGTCGAGGACGGCCGTGACGGCGTCGCGGTGGGCGAAGTCGGCTTCGCGCACGCGGATCGTGAAGTGGTTGCCCTGCGAGTGGCCCGGCTTCAGCTTGTTCGTGTGCCGGCTGACATTCAGGAGCTTGAAGCCCTTGCCGTCGAGGTACTTTAGCCGCGGTTCGCACTCCTTTGGCACGCTGACCCACTGCCGCGAGATGGCCCGGCGGTCCTTCAGCCCCGCCGTGCCGACGGCCCCGGCGTGCGTGCCGAGGCGTTCGGCAATGGTGCGGGTGAAGAACTCCGGCCCCACGTCGCGCTTCTCGACCCAGAGGTAAAGGTGGTCGCCCTCGCCGGACGGGACGTAAGCCGGGATTTCTTCGACGACGAAGTCCTCCGGCTCGACCTTGATTCGGCCGCCAATACCGGGCAGGTCGGCGGTGAGGAGCGGCGGCGAGATGGCGGGGTGCATGGGCGGTCGGCTCGGGGTGTCGGTGCGGGGATTCTATCGGCGCGGTACAATGCACGACACATTGAGGAGGGCGACCCGATGACCCCGATGACCGCCGAACCCGAAACGTCCGACGAAACGGAAGGGGAGGCCAATGACGGACCGGCGACGTTGGCCGAATTCCTTGAGGGACTCGGCGACGTAGACCCCTCCCGCATCTTGTGGACGCCGCGGCCCGGCGCCGCCACCGAAGCGGACCTGCTCGCCTGCGGCCTAAAACTCGTGGAACTCATCGACGGCACTTTGGTGAGGAAGACGATGGGCAAGCGGGAGAGTAACTTCGCTTACACCTTGTGCGGGTTCTTCCATGCGTGGGACCCAGATGAGAGCCGCGGCGAGTTCGCCGTTTCCAACGGCTTGTACCGATTGGCGGAGGGGTGCATTCGAGTTCCGGACGTGAGTTTCACGGCGTGGAAGTCCCTGCCAAACAGCACGGCCCACATCCAGTCCGTCGCGGGCTACCCGCCCGACCTCGCCGTCGAGATCCTCTCGGAGTCGGATCGGGTTCGGTCGCTGAAGCGTAAAATCCGAGAATACTTCACGAACGGGACCAAACTAGTCTGGGTCATCAACCCCAAGGCCGCAACGGTTACCGTCTACACCAGCGAAGTCGCATCGACTACGCTCACTGTCTGCGACACCCTTGACGGCGGGGGAGTCTTACCCGGATTGTCGATCCCCCTGAAGCGACTGTTTACGAGCCGCAACGTGACCCCCGTCCCCCAACCCGATGCCTAACCCGCCTGGAGTCCCCATGCCTTCCCCGATGACGCTGACCGAGAAAGTCCTGGCGAAAGCCGCCGGGCGCGACGTGGCCCGACCCGGCGACAACATCTGGGTCAACGTCGATGTCCTGATGACGCACGATGTCTGCGGCCCCGGCACGATCGGCGTCTTCAAGAAGCACTTCGGCCAGGCCGCGAAGGTCTGGGACCGCGAGAAGATCGTCATCATCCCCGACCACTACATCTTCACGTCCGACGCGATGGCGAACCGCAACGTGGACGTGCTGCGGGCCTTCGCTAAGGAACAGAACCTGCCGTATTACTACGATGTCGGCACCGAGAGCTACAAGGGCGTCTGCCACATCGCCATGCCCGAGGAGGGCCACACGCGGCCGGGCGAAGTCTTGCTCGGCACCGACTCGCACACCTGCACCGCGGGGGCGTTCGGCCAGTTCGCCACGGGGGTCGGCAACACCGACGCCGGGTTCGTCATGGGCACCGGCAAGACCTGGCTCAAAGTCCCGCCGACGATGCGCTTCGTCTTCACGGGGAAGATGCCATCGTACCTGATGGCCAAGGACTTGATCCTCGCGGTCATCGGCGACATCGGCGTCGACGGCGCGACCTACCGGGCGATGGAGTTCGACGGCGACGGCGTCTTCGCGCTCAACATCGAGGAGCGCATGACGCTGTGCAACATGGCGATTGAGGCCGGCGGCAAGAACGGCTGCATCGCCCCGGACCAGGTGACGCTCGACTACGTCAACGCCCGCGGCGTGAAGTCCGGCAGCAAGCCGTACACGGTGATGAAGGCCGACGCCGGGGCGGGTTACATTCACGAGAAGGTCTACGACGTGTCGAAGCTCGAGCCGGTCATCGCCAAGCCGCACTCGCCCGACAACAAGGCGACGGTGCGCTCGGTGCAGGGCACCAAGCTCGACCGGGCCTACATCGGCTCGTGTACCGGCGGCAAGATGACGGACTTCCGCGCCGCCGCCGGCATCTTGCGCGGCAAGGAGGTGAAGATCGACACCTTCATCGTCCCCGCGACGACGGAAGTCGCGCGCGGCCTGGACACCGAAATGATCGGCGGCAAGACGCTGCGGGAAATCTTCGTGAACGCCGGGGCCAAGATCGGCGACGCGAGTTGCGCCGCTTGCCTGGGCGGGCCGTCGGACACCTTCGGCCGGTTGAACACGCCGATCTCGTGCATCAGCACGACCAACCGCAACTTCCCCGGCCGCATGGGCCACAAGGAAGCCCAAGTCTACCTGGCGTCGCCACTGACCGTGGCCGCTTCGGCTCTGACCGGCGTGATCGAAGACCCGCGCGACTTCATGGCGTAAGCGGTCGAACGGGCACTGCGAACGAAACCGGCCCGGCGGAACGTGAGTTCCGCCGGGCCAATCGCTTTTCTCATCGACTCGTTAGTAACCGACCGGCCCCAGCGGGATGCCCGGAACCGGGATCACCGGACTGGGCAATGCCGGCCCGAGGATCGGAGGAACGTAGGGGGTACCGTCTTCGTTCAGAATCGGGATGAGGGGAATCACCGGGGGGATCGCCTCGGTGCCGCTCGGGTTTTCCCGCGTCTCGAGCGCGGTCAGATTCAATTTGAACTTCATGGACGACTCCAGCAGTCTGAGGGGGACTGGGAAAACTCGGGTCTGGAAATCAGACGAGAGTTGATTCAGAAGATACGGGATACTCAATCTTCCTGTCAAGAGCGAAGATTAGAAATTGTGTAAATGATACGGAACATCGAGGAAAACGAGGAAATTTCACGCGGGAAATGACTTGACCGGGCTGATTTCGCGCGGGCTACTCAACCGATTTGCCATCCGTACCGGATTAATGCGTTCGACATGAGAATTCGGCACAAGCGGCGACATCCGCAAGCCAACGAATGACCTATAATCCGGCTGACTGGCCAGGAGATTCTCAGCGTGAAGACGAGCCTGCACACCGTGCCGACGACAGCACAAATTGCCCAAATTGTGCCGGCAACGGAAGCCGAAGGTCCGGGCTTACGCTTCGCCGTCTGGTTCCAGGGCTGCCCGTTGCGGTGCCCGGGCTGCTGCAATCCCGAGTTCTTGCCGTTCCGCGGCGGCACCACCACGACCGTCGCCGAACTCATCGGTCGGCTGAACGACCAGGTCCGCGCGACGCCGACGTTGGAAGGCATCTCCCTGTTGGGCGGCGAGCCATTCGCCCACGCCGCCGCCGGGGCCGTCTTCGTCGAAGAAGCCCGGCGACTCGGATTGAGCGTCATGATTTACAGCGGCTACACGTTGGAAGACTTGCGGGCGAAGGGCGACGCCGACGTGGAACGGCTATTAGCCCACACCGACCTGCTCGTCGATGGGCCGTTCGTCCGCGAGCAGCCGGACACCGCCCGCCGGTGGGTCGGCTCGACGAACCAGCGGCTCCACTTCCTGACCGACCGGTACGACGCGGCCGACCCGTGCTGGCGGCAACGCAACACGCTGGAGATTCGCGTCCGGGGCACCGAGGTCATCGTCAATGGCTTTCCGGCGTTGGGGGCCGTAGGATTGTGGAAGGGCTGGACGCGCAAGACCTGACCCCGACGGACACCCCGCGAGCCACCATGCCGACGGACGACCGCGACACCCCCGACGAGCGCCCCGAGCCGACCGGCCCGCCGGTCGTGTCGCGCTTCGAGTACAACCTGCTCCGGCTGTTGCGCTTCTTGCTCGGGCACATGCCGGCCGAGCAGGTGCAGACGCTGATTTATCAGCGGGTCTCGCCGCCGCCGCCGTGCCTGAGCCGCACCTGCATCGGCCTGGCCCAGGACACGCTGTCGAAGGCCGTCATCCTCTCGTTGGTGCGGGCCGGTGGCTGGCGGCGCGAGAAGTTCCTGCGCCACGGCCAGCCGACCGACGGCCGCGTCTGGGAGCGGGTGCCCCTGGAAGACCGCACGCTGGCGTTCAGCCCGCAACCGCTCGCGTTCGTCTTTTGGCTGACCGCCGAGAAGCCGACCGACGCCAAGGAAGCTTGGGAGCCGGCCAGGTCGCCGTTGACCGCCGCCGACGAGTTGTTCTTCGCCTACGCGCTGGACGCCCTGCGGCCCCTGCACGACGTTCACCCGACGCTCGTCCGCAAGAACGCCTTCGAGCGGAACCCGTTCTCCTGGCTGCTGAGTCCCGGCGACTTCTGCGAGACGGACGACCTCGAACTCCCGGACTTCGCGCCGCTGTTCCACGGCGAGCGGGCCGCGCTCCTCGAATGCCTGCAACCGGTCCTGGCCCAGCGCTGGGTCCGGTCGGAGCGGGGCAAGGGCCAAATCGCCGACTGGCGGCGAATGCGGCACCAGGGCCGGGCCGAGCAAGCGGCGCTGTCCGCCTTCCTCAAGGCCGCCGAGGCGAGTCGCCGGCAAGACCTCGCCCGGTTCGTGCTGAAGGCCGCGACGACGATCCTGGGCGGCACGGCCGAGTTGACGCCGCACTACTGGACGGGCGGCTTGCAAGGGGCCGGGCCGCAACGCCTGGCCGACCGCCTCGACACCCAGCGGTCCGCCCTCGCCCTGCCGCGGCAACTGGCGCAACTCCAGGAGTGGGACCGCGCGGCGCGGCGGGTCGGGTACTTCGACGACGATTACGCCGCCAGTCAGCTTTGGAAGGCCGACTGGGAGCACGCGCGGGGCGACGAAGCGGCCGCGAAGGCCCGCCGACTGATGGAACAACTCGACCCGCTCCACACGTGACCACCGATTTAAGCTCGTTTCGACCCGGAGAGTCCGCCATGAGCCGCGCCTACCGCATCACCGTGAAAGAATCCGAAACCCGCGAGCTGCGCGGGTCGGACGAGATTTGCACCCAACTCGAACTCCTCGGCATCCTGCCGCCGGAGGCAATGGGCAAGCTCCTCGCCGACGAGTTGAAGGGCCGCGGGTTCGCCGAGAACGAAGACGGCTCGCTGAGCCGCAAGGACGGCAAGCTGACCGTCACCGTCGATCCGTGCACCGGCGAAGTCTCGGTGAAATCCGAAGTCGAGGAGGCGGTGACCATCGAGGTCAAGCGCGAAGCGTCCGGCTACGACGACGTGGGGCCGGGCGTCGAGGGCGTCCGCGAGCGGACCCGCATCGACTTGAAGAAGGACATCGACAAGAAGGCCGATCGGGAGACCGAGCGGTTGCAGTCCCAGGCGACCGAAGCCCTCGAAAAGCACCTGGCCGAACTCCAGCCGGAACTCTCGCAGGTGATCAACAAGATCACCCGGGAGGCGCTCAAGGAAAAGGCGAAGCAGATGGGCACGATCACGGAAATCGCCGAGGACGCCGAGAGCGGCGACATGTTGATCCGGATCGAGGTCTAAGATGTGCGGTCGGATGCGTCCGCACGGCCCCGTTGTTTGCACCCCCGAGAGCGCATGAGCCTGACCACCCCCGAGAGCCAGTTACCGAATTCGCTGACCCCGCAGGAGTCGGTCGAGGCGGCCTACGCCGCGGAGATGGCCGAGGTCGCCGGGCAGATCGTCCGCGGCCTGCCGAGCCTGATCGAGTGCGACAAGGAACTCGCCCCGTACCTGTTCGTCAACTTGCGGGCGCGGCTCCGCGACCAGAACATTCGGTGCATCTACCTCGACGGCCGGCCCCGCGAGGCCGACGCCCAGGGTGGCCCGATGCCGACCGGACTCATGGGCACCATGATCGCCCAACTCCGCGAGGCGGTCCGCGGGGCGGTCGAGCGCCGCGTCGTCGTCCTGCCGCACCTCGACCTGCTCACCACGAGTCAGGGCGGCCTCACCGGCGAGGCCCGCGAGGTCATCCCGCTGCTGTACGAGAACCCCGACCTGGTCTGGCTCGGCTTCAAGGATCCGTCGTTCCCGCTGCCGAAGGTCATCGAGAACCTGTTCCCGCACCGCCTGTCGATCCTCGGCGTCAGTCGCAACCGGCTGACGAAACTCGTCACGCAAAAGGAAGCCCGCAAGTTCGGCCGCGAGTTCAACCCCTGGCAGCTCTACAAGTACGTGTCCGGGGTCAACGCCGTGCGGCTCCGCAAGCTGCTCTCCACCCTCGAAGGCGAGGACTACCCGGCCGACCCCAAGACCGCCTACCGGCACCTGCGCCAGGCGACCCTGACGGGCACGCTCGAAGTCCCCGACATCGACTTGAAGCGCGACATCGGCGGCTACGAGAAAGTCAAGCAGCGGCTCCGCGAAGAAATCCTCGACGTGCTGACCCGCCGCGACCAGGCGACGACCCCAGAGGACGTAACCCGCCTGGAGGAACTGATCCCGCGCGGCATGATCTTCTGGGGGCCGCCCGGCACCGGCAAGACGTACTTCGCCAAGGCCATCGCCACCGCCATCGGCGCGGCCGTGACGATCGTGTCCGGCCCGGAGTTGAAGTCGAAGTGGGTGGGGGAAAGTGAAGAAAATCTCCGGCAAATTTTTCACAAGGCGCGGCAGTCCGCGCCGTCGATTATCGTGTTCGACGAACTCGACAGCTTCGCCACGGCCCGCGGCACTTACACCGGGTCGGGCGTCGAGCACTCGATGGTTAACCAACTCCTCACCGAGATGGACGGCTTCCACAAGGACGAACTCGTCTTCGTCGTCGGCACCACCAACTTCGTCGAGTCCCTCGACCCGGCCCTGTTGCGGCCGGGGCGCTTCGAGTTCCACCTGCACATCCCCTACCCCGAGCCAGAGGACCGCCGGGCGATCCTCGACATCTACAACGCCAAGATGCGGCTCGGCATGACGACCGACGCCATCGACTACGCCGTGAAGCGGACGAACGATTACGTCGTCGGCCAGGCCGGCGGCACGCGGTACAGTGGCGACCACCTGAACGCCCTGTGCCGCGCCATCGCCCGGTTGCGGCTGCGCGAGGACATCCACGGCGAGACCGACTCGAAGCTCGTCGAACGGGCCATGACCGCCTGGATCGACCGGCCGACGATGACCCGCAAGGAAGAGACGGTGCTGGCCGTCCACGAGGCGGGGCACGCCGTCGTCGCGCTGTTCTGCGAACACTCGCCGGCCGTCGAGCGGGTCACGATCGCGAGCGAAATGAAGTGGGCGTTCGGGTACGTCAAGTACGCCGACCCGGCGCACAAGTACATCCACACCGTCAACTACTACCTCGACATGATGTGCGTGGCGCTGGGGGCGCGCGAGGCCGAGCGCATCCTGCTCGACGACATCTCGCTGGGGGCGACGGCCGACCTCGAATCGGCGACGGCGATCGCCCGCGACCTCGTCGAGACGCACGGCCTGGCCGGCGGCAAGTACAGCGTCGTGCAGTTCGTCGATAACTCGCGGCGGGACTCGAACATGCCGCGCCGCGCCGACCTCGCCGCCGCGACCCTGCAAGCCCTCGACGACCGCATCGCCGAGATCGTCGAACAGCAGCGCTCCCGCGCCGAGGCTCTGGTGAAGGAGCACAAGGCGCTCATCGGCACGCTCCGCGACATCCTGCTGGAGCACAAAACGATCGACAGCAAGGCCCTCGCCAGCCTGGTGCCGACGAGCCTGAACGAGTCGAAACGGCCGGCGAAAGTGGCGATCAAGGCGACGGCCGAGACGATGACCGGCGCGGACGCGAACTCTTGACACTTCACTCAGGTGACCCGATGGCCTCCATGCTGATCGTCCTCCGCCGCGACCCCGCGACCGGGAAGCAAAACATCGTCGTCAAGCTCGAATCGGACGCCGACGCGCTGCCAATCGAGCACGAGCAGATGCACAAAGCCCTCGTCGAAAAGCTCATCGGCAAGGGTATGAAGGTCGAAGACCTCGGCGAGATCGTCATCGAGCGCGAGGGCCAGACGCAACCGCCCGTCGGCGGGCAAGAGCCGGGGGCACCGGAGCGCGTCAAGGAAGCTCAGGGGCGGTGACACCTCCGTGGCTCCGCCGCAGGCGACTGTTAGCCCGACGCGCCAGCGAGGGTCGAACGGTCAAGGACAATGTTGACGACGGAGTCCGGACAGGCAACTGCCCCTTAAACCTCGACTACGACCGCTCAACCCTCGCTGGCGCGTCGGGCTAACAAAACCGCTTTGCCCCTCCGGAAGCCCCATGATCCTGCTGTTCCCGAACTTCGACACCTTCCGCCTGGTACTGAGCGGCGGTCTCGCCCCCGTCGAGGCAACTGCCGCGCCGGCGACCTACTCGACCGACGCCGACGGCCGACTGGCGGTCGAGACCGAAGCCAAGTTCGCGCGCAAGACGACGACTGACCTGGCCCGCCTCGGCGTGACCGTCGTCAAGCGGCACGTCGGCGAGGCGGCCGAAGTGTCGTGCTGGTTTCAGGTGCTTCCGGTCACGCGCGAAGCGAGTGTGCCGCAACTCTCGGCACAGGCTCCGGTGCTGTTCGAGTTGGAATCGGCCAAGGACTTGCCCGCCATCGTCGGCGAGATGCTGCGTCTGGGTAACGACCGGCAATCGCTCCGCCGGCTGACCGCCGACACCGACGACGACCGGGTGCTGCTCCGCGTGATCGGCCCGCCGTACTACTCGCTGTTGCGGGCCATCGACCCGTCGGCCGCCGGCACGACTGGCCGCGTCCGGGCCTATCTCGAACAGGCCCCGCGGGTCTGGGTGCAGGTCGGTTACGCCCACCCGAGTGCGGCCCAAATCCGCCTCGACGACGGCCAGACGCTGTTGTTGCGGCCCGACCGCGACTGGCTGTACCTGCCGGACGCGCCGTTCCAGGACGTGTACGAACTGCTCAACGTCCGCCTACCGGCCGGCCCCGTCGATTGGTCCGAGGCCGAGTCGCGCGAGAAGCTGACGGTTCCGCTCAAACTCGTGGCCGGGAACGCCGCCGACCTACCGGAGTTGTGGGTGCTGCGCGGCCGGGCCGTCGAACAACTCGACCACTTCGTCCGCGACGCCGACGACCGGATCACGCATCGGTTGAAGTTCGCCGTCGCCACCGACCCCGCCGGGCAAACGGCCGTCGTGTTGCGCGTGACCGCGTCGAAGCTCGACCCGCCGGTGCTGCCGCTGACGGACGCGGTGGGGTACAAGCCGTACTTCAAGATGCCGAACCTGTTCCTACCGGCCGGCACCCGGTTGCACCCGCCGCTCCGCCGCGACGCGGTCCGCAAACTGCTCGCCGACGACACCGACCAGCTCGTCTGGCTCGCCCCGCAACCCGGCGGCAGTTTCGCCCCGGAGACCCTGCCCGAGGACTCGTTCCGCCCGCTGGAGGACTGGGTCGATTACGTCGTCGAGACGAGCCACGTGCCGTTGCAGGCATGGATCGAGGCGACCCGGTTCGACTTCGAGGCGTTCGTCTGCGCCGACTCGAACCTGCCGAAGCCGCCGAAGGGGCCGGACGACAAAGACCCGCGGAACAAGCGGAAGCCGCGCGGCGACGAGGACGACGCCCCGTTGGCACCGACCGCCAACGCGGCCAAGCTCGCCGCCAAGAAAGCGGCGGCCGACGCCGGCAGCGTGTCGCTGACGATGGCCCAACCCGAGGCCAAGCCGCCCGGCGAGTGGTTTCTGCGCCGCCAGGAGTTGGAGAAGCAGTTCCTCGAAATCGACGGCCCGCTCGACCACCCCGACCGGGCCGGGCTGTGGCCCGAACTCGCGCGGGCGAACGCCGGCTACGGCGACGTGCCCGAAGCCGCGCTGTGCTTCGCCAACGCCTTGTGGCAAGACGGTGCGCCGCCGTCGCAGTTGCTCGCTGACTGGCTGCGTGCCGAGTCGCCGGGGCTGAAAATGCCGGTGACGGCCGCCGACTTCGAGCCGGCGTTCGCCAACCCCGCGCCGACCTCCGGCGACGCGCGGGCCTTCGCCGCGCTGTTCCTGTACGCCGCGCACCTGTCGCCGGCCCCGGCCTGGTTCGGCGACCTGTTGCCGGCCGCGCAGAAGTTCTTGCACGCCAACGAGACGAAGCTGCCCGTCCGCGTCGTCTGGCTCGCCTCGTCGAAGCTCGCGCGACTCAACGGGGCCGACACCCTCGGCCTGGCGCGCGTCCGCGACCGCGTCCTGCAACGGCTGCTCGAAGAGGGCACGCGGCCGGAACGCGACATCCCGTTCTTCCTGCGGTCGGCCGGGTTGAAGGACTCGGAACGGGTCCGCCAGGTGCGCAAGAAGGCCCTCGACCTGCACGCGCAGGTGCGGGCCTGGGCGGCGCGCAGCCTCGAACTGTCGGCTAAGAAGGGCCAGTCCGACCAGAGCGCCACGCTCGGTTACGTTGACCTGTTCTTCGCCTACGGCCTGGCCAAACTCGGCGAGTCGCTGCCCGCACGCGCCCTCGTCGAGTCCGGCCGGCACGTCCTCGAAGGCTTCAAGCCGTCGGAGGAGCGCGGCATCGCGGCGCGCTTCCTGTTCAAGGCGCTCCGCTACCGCATCGAGCAGGCCATCGCCGGCAAGCCGCACGCAGGGCCGCTAGAGCTGGCATTGCTTGATGAGCTTGACGAGATCCACGCCCGCGCCAGGATTGCCGACAAGCCGGACAACCCCTTCGGCCTCGGCCACTACGCGGTAATCCGCCTGCGCCAGCAGTCGCTGATCCTGGAGCCGCAGGAGAAACTCGACCCGTACCACGAGTTCATGAAGGAGACCGACGACCTGCGCAAGGCCTTGACGGAGCTGCCGAAGTTGCGCGACGCCAACGTCCTGGCCCGGCAGATCCGCGAGTTGTATCGGAACGGCGTCGGCGGCAAGGTCACGGCCGAGAGCCGCTTCCTGGTACTCGTCAACGCCCTGCCGTTGGCCGGCCGCGTCGGCGAACCGTTCACGGTCGAACTGCTGGGCCTCGTTCCGGAGACGATGAAGAACGTCGGGGCCGTCGCCACGCCGGCCGCGGATTTGCCCGAG
The DNA here is from genome assembly GCA_043745465.1 of Fimbriiglobus sp. GTDB lineage: Bacteria > Planctomycetota > Planctomycetia > Gemmatales > Gemmataceae > Fimbriiglobus. Next base: position 5,062 of record JAYTSV010000164.1, on the reverse strand, counting down.
AAGCAGGGCAAGTTACTCGAACGCGGGCTGATGCTGGCCGCGAACTACGACCGCCGCGAGATCGTCCAGCAACTCGTCGATCAGTTCGTGACGCACGTCCGCGACATCAAGTCGGACGAGCAACGTTACAAGCTCATCAACGTCGTCGCGGGGCGGTGCCTGAAGAGCCTCCGCAAACTCGGCCTGCGCGACGAAATCGACCGACTCTTGCAGCGCTTGCAGGAAGTCATCCTCGGCGGGCGGACGCCGCAGAATTTACGCCAGCAGTACAGCGCGACCCCGGAATTGTGGGGCAAGGCACTCCAAAGTTTGTTGAACCTCGCCGGCGGCTGGTTGACCTACGGCCTGACCGAAACGGCCGCGCCGATCCTCGACCTCGCCCGCGCCGAGTTGACCGGCCAGGGGTTCACGCTCGCGCCGAAGGACTTCACGCCGCTCGCCCAGGCCTACGTTTCCGTCCTCGGGCAAGGGCCGGCCGACACGGGGCTGGTCCGCATCGTCGAATTGTTCCACAAGATGGACCCGGCCCGCGTCGTTAACTCGTTCACGACGAGCCGGTTCTACTCGCGCTTCCACTTGAACCTCGTCGAAGAGGTCGTGCTGGCCGTCGTCAACGACGACTTCGCTCTCGGCCCGGCCGGGCGGCGGTGGCTGGACGAGGACGAGTACCTGGTCCGCCGCCGCATCCACGCCGACCTGCGCCACCAACTCAGCGCGAGCGGACTGTAGCGCCGGGCGAATGGTTGCGTGCTATCGTTCCGGTATGCCGACGTTCCGCTTCCCCCACGCCGAATCCTTGCGGCTCGCCCTCGTCAGCGGCATCGTGCCGGTGGACGTTGCGGCGCGGCCTACCCAAGGTGGGACCGACGACGCCGGGGGTCGGTGGATCTCGACGGCCGGGGTGCCGCGCGATTCGACTGTCGCCCTCGGCCGCCTCGGGGTGACGGTCCACCCGCCCGGGTCCGGCCCGCCGCCCCGCCCGCTGCTCGCCTGGGCCGAACTCGTCCCCCTGAAACCCACGGCCGGTGCCAACGCCGGCCGCGCGCTGGTGCTCCTCCCCGACGCCGATCTCGCCGCGTTCGTGGGGCAACTTCCGCGACAAAACGTCCGCGTGTTCGGCGTACAACTGAACCCCGACACGCCGACGGCGACGGTCGTGCTGGACCACCTGCCGGCCCACCTCGCCTCGGCGATGGCCGACGGACCGTGGGAAGTGTTTCGGGAAGTCCGCCCGGGCGTTTGGATCGAAGCGGGGTTCACGCACGCCCTGGTCGAAAGTTTCGCACCGACCTCGGGGCACGAACTGCTCCTCGCGCGGGACCGACCGTGGCGGTCGTGGGCAGAAGTGCCGCCGCTGGCCGCCGAATCGCCCGAACTGGGCACGCACGCTCGGCCGACGACGCTGCCCACGTTGCCGGCGCACCCGGTCGATTTGCGGCTCGTTCCCCAAGCCGGTACGGCCACCGCCTCGGCCCTCTGGCTCTGGACGGGCGGCAGCACCGGCCTCGCCGAACTGCTGCGCGACACGCCGGAAGCCCTGTTGCGCAAGTGCCGCGTCGCCACGCTCTCCGCCCCGGACTCGAAATCCGGCGTCACGATCCTCCACGCGGAACCGGGCGGTACGGCCCCGGTGGACGCGTCGCAAAGTCTGGTGGCGTTCGCCCCGCACCCGCAGTGCCCGACACTGTTCCTGCCGGTCGGCACGCGACTCACGCCGCCGCTGCGGGCGCGGAGCCTGGCCGAAATTTTCGACCTCGGCCCGGGGCACCTGATCGTCCTGGCCCGTCACGGCGAATCCTGGCGACCGGTGCGGGTGCCGGGCACGGCCTTCCGCAATCTGCGCGACGCCATCGATTACGAGGTGCCGCGGGGCACCGCGTTTCGACCGACGGCCGGCGCGGCGTGGACCGGGTTGCCGGGGTTCGTCGCCGAGGCCGAGAGTCTGCCGGACGTCGAGACGCGCGCGCCCGCCCGCGAACCGCACTCCGGGGAGACGAGTGGGGTGGATTGGCTGCGGGACTGGTGGCGGAAGCGGCCGCGACTCGCCGACTGGTTGCGGCCGGACAAGCCGGTGCGGTTCGGCCCGCCGCCGGAAGTCCCCCCGGAAGAGCCGGCCCCCGAAGCCCCGACCGACCGCCTGCACGGCAAGCTCGCGTCGCCGCTCGCGCTCGTCATGGGCAACGAGTGGACGGCCCGGCGGCGCGACCTCGAACGCCGCGTCCTCACCGACCTGCCCCGCCTGCCCCCGGCCGAGCGCGTCGCACTGTGGGCCGACCTGGCCGAGGTTTACACCGCCTTCGGCGACACTCCCGACGCGGTCGTCTGCCGGCTCAACGCGGCATGGGAGGAGCCGCCCGACCGTGCCGCCACCGCCTGGTTTCAGGCCGAGTGCCGCGCCGCCCGGGTCGCCCCGCAGCACGTGACCGCGGCGAACTTGCTCGACGCCCCCGACTCGGTGCCGATGGCCGCCGTGACCGCGGCGTACCTGGCTTCGGCCGCGGGGCCGGAGTCGGACCTGGCGGCGCTGCTGAGCCGGGTGACGGACCGCGAGGCCGAATTGCCGGCGCGGGGCGTCTGGCTGGCACGGCTCGGGGTGGCCCGCCTGACCGGGGGCGACCCGCTCGGCCTGGCCGGGGCGCGCGACCGCCTTTTCGCGAGGCTGCGCGACAAGGGGCCGGGGCTGGACCTCGACGCCCCCGCCTTCCTGCGCTTCCGCGGCGTGGCCACCGGCGACCGGTTGACCCTGGCCCGCGACTGGCTGTTGCGCGTCCGCGAGCCGGTTCAGCGCTGGGTCGGTAAGCTCGCGTCGCCCGGGCGGTTGCAGTGGGCCGGGCTGGACGGCGAGGCCCCGCGGACGGCCGCCTACGCCGACCTCATGCTCGCCTGGGGCCTCGGCAAACTCGGCGACCGCGCCCACGCCAAAGACCTCGAACAGACTGCGGCCAAGGCGCTCCAGCAGCCCGTCGGCCCGGGCGTCGATCCGCGCGTCCACCCGCACCTGTTGCACCGCTTCCTCGACCGCGTGCGCGACGCCCAGGACGGCCGGCCCGACGCCGACGCCTTGGCCCACGCAGCCCCCCCCGGCCTCGACGCTTTGGGCCGGTACGCCATCGACGCGCTGCGGGCGCAGTCGCGCATCCTGGAGCCGCGCGCCGGCATCGACCCGTTCGAGACCCGCGACGTGCTCGGCTTCCTCGGCCAGGACGCACTCGGCGACCGGCTGGTCGAATTCCTGCGGCCGAAGGGTGCCCTGCACAACCCGGACGACGCCCGCCGCCTGCTCGCCATCGACGAGGCCGATCCGACGGCGGTGACGATGCCCCGCGTCCTGTTCGCGCTGCTCGAAATGGCCCCGCACCTCGACCCGCAACTCGTGTCGGCCGTCATCCCCCAAACCCTCCGCGCCATCGAACTGATCCCCGAGTGGGTCCGCCTCGGCGGCCTGAGCGGCGACCCGGCGGCACTCACCCACCGGTACGGCCGGCGGATGCTGCTCGCGGCCTGTCACGCGGCGACTCTGTTCCAACTCGCCGGCTCGCTGCGGGCCGCGACGGAGCACCTGATCGACCGGTGCGATGCCCCGGATGGACCGACGGCGCGGCTGTTCGAGCCGGTCGCCGGGCCGTACTTCCGCGCCCTCGCACGGCTCGGCCTGCGGCCGCTCGCCGAACTCCTCGTCGCCCGATTGCGCCCGGGCACCGATGCCGGGCCGCGCGACCTCGGGTTGGCCGTCGGGTACTTCGCCGCCGGGCAGTCGGACGAGGGCAACGCCGTCCTCGACGCCGCCCGGGACCGCCTGTTCGTCCGGGGCATTCGGGACGACCGCGAGCGGACGGCGACGGCCATGGCCTACGCCGCCGCCCTCGAACACGCCCCGCCGCGAACGGCGTTGGGCCGGCTCGAAGAACTCTTCTTGCGGCTCGACATGGTCACCGCCACCGGGGCGACCAACCGCTACTTCACGCTCGCCCCGCTCGCGCTGATCGACGTGGCGATTCGCGCCGTGGTGAGCGAGGAGTTCACCCTCGGGCCGCAGGTCCGGGCCTGGCTGGACGACGACGAGTACTTGATCCGCCGCCGGGTCACCCGGGATTTGACCGAGGCGCTGAAGTCGCTCTGAGCGGCGCGGATTCCCGAACCGCCGCCGGGCCGTTACAATCCCCCGATCGACCCCCGACCAGCCCCCGTGACGGACGCACCGCGACATGGCGAAAAAGCCCTCGGCCGAAGACTCCACGCTCGCCGACTTGCAGGCCGAAGCGGACGACCTCCGCAAGCGCATCAACCGATTCCGCGTGGCCCTCGGCCGGTACTTCGTCCACAAGCAAGAACTCATCGACCTGATGTGCGTCGCCGCCGTCGCCCAGGAACCGCTGCTGATCGTCGGACCGCCCGGCACCGCCAAGTCCGACCTCGTCCTGAAGTTCAAGGACGCGCTCGGCATGGGCGAGGGCGACTACTTCGAGTACATGCTGACGCGGTTCACCGAGCCGAGCGAAATCATCGGGGCCATCGACATCAAGGAACTCCGCGACGGCAAGTACATCCGCCGCAAGGAGGGCAAGCTGCCGACCGCGAAGCTCGTCTTCCTCGACGAAATCTTCAAGTCGAACTCGGCGATCCTCAACTCGCTGCTCACGCTCCTCAACGAGCGCCGGTACACCTCGGGCGGCGTCGTCATGAAGTGCCCGCTGCTCTCTTGCTTCGGTGCCTCGAACGAGGTCCCGACGGACGAGACGCTCACGGCCATCTTCGATCGGTTCCTCCTGCGGATCCGTTCGGACAATCTGGACGCTTACCACTTCCAGGATCTGCTCACGAAGGGCGTCCAGCACGGGATCCACTCTCTGACGGACGCGCCCGTCACGCCCCTCGCCTCGGCACGCGAGATCCAGGAGCTGCACCGCGCGTTCGCGCAGCGCATGCGCTTCACCGAGGAGTTCTTCAGCCAGTACAAGGGCCTCGTCTTCCAGATCCGCGCCGAAGGCGTGAGCCTGTCGGACCGTCGCGTCGTCAAGCTCCTCAAGCTCTTCGCGGCCAGCGCGTTCCTCGACGGCCGACA
>JAYTSV010000163.1:0-4424 GCA_043745465.1 Fimbriiglobus sp. | reverse complement strand
TTGTAGACCGCCCCGCCGAGGCCGGCCGCCCCGCCCCCGCCGTTGGTGCTGGCCCCGCCCGCGCCGCCCTGGGCCAGCCCTTTGCTCAGCGTCAGGTTCCGCAGCGTCAGGTTGCCGGCGGCCGTCACCTGGAACAGCCGGAACGCCGTGGCCCCGGTCCGGGTGACTGTCTCGCCCGCCCCCTGAATCGTGACCGGGCTACTCACGATCAGCGCGGTCGGCCCGGCGGGCTGGGGGACGGCCGCCGTCGGGCCCGCGAGGTTGGTGAACGTCGAGAGCGTGATGGTGCCGGCGGCCGCAGCCCCCACGAAGACGATGGTGTCGGCGTCGTTGACGGTGTTCGCCTGGTCGATCGCGTCCCGCAGGCTGCCGGCTCCCGCGTCGTTAGTATTCGTCACGGAGAAGACGGCCGGCACGGCGCGGACTTCGAGCGCGTCCAGCGTCAACCGGACCGGTTTGGCCGATTGACGCAGGCGGGCGGGCGAAGTGAGGCGCGACCAGCGGGTGAGCATCCAACGGTTCATGGGAATTTCCTCGACGGCGGTGCGGGTGCAAGGTGGTGGGAGAGTCCACGACCAACGTTCGGGCGGGAGTAATTCTTGCGACTGTGGAGGCATTTCCCTACAGCAAAATCGTCAGATTCCTCATAATGCGTCTGAAAACCTGTCCTAACGCTGCGGCCTGTCGAAGATTCCGTCACTTCATGAAGCGTCCTGCGTCGGCTTCGCTCATCGAGCCGTACCCTTCACGCCACCTCGCGCGGAACTCGTCCTGTCCGGCAAAGTCCGCTTCGCCGAGTTGCGCCTTCCAGTCCTTCCCCAGCCTGCCGTCGGCGTCGAGGTAAACCTTCACGAGGTACTTCCCTTCCGGTAGAGACGGCTTGCCAACTCGCCACGCCTTAACTCGTTCCGAACCGTTCGCGCTGAGTAGGGTGAGGTTGTGCTGCCACAGCTTGCCCTTGCCGAAGACGACCCGGTCCGAGACCGCGACCGGGTCGGCCTCCCACGCTTTGCGGGCGTCGTCCCAGGCGAAGACGCGCACCTGCAAGAGCTTGTCGCCCCAGGCCGGCGGGCAGTCGGTGAGCTTCAACCACACGTCGGTGCCGAACCGCTCGGGACCGGTTTCGACGGGCAAGTCTTTGGCGGCGGCGTACTTGTCACCCCGGATCGCAGCCACGTCTTCGATCCAGGTGCGGAAGCCCTTGTAGGCGTCGTCCCCGACGACGAACTTCAGCCCGCCCTCGTGCTTCTCGCCGAGCGGCTTGCGCAACAGCAGGCTCCGTTCGGGCTGCTCGGGGTCGATGAGCTTGGACGCGATCAAGGAGTCGAGAGTCGCGGCCGCACCGGCCTTCTTGACCCAGGCCACGCGGTCGCCGAACTCCTTGACGTACTTGTCGTTCTGCGGCGTGCCCTCGGTGTGGCAGTTCATGCAGCGGAACCGCCACGCCCAGACGTTCTTCTCGAACGACGCCAGCACGCGGTCCTTGCGGGCGTGCCGGATCACCGCGTCCGGCCGCGCCGGCTTCGCCAGGTCCGCGGCGTCCGCCTTCGGCATGGCCCGCAGCGCCGGGTCGGCGGCGCAGGCCGCGATCCACGCGACGAAGGCGTCCCGCTCGGCCCGCCGCACCTCGGCGTGGACCGCGTTCGCCGGCCGTTTCGCCGCGTCGGTGCCCATGTCGATGAGGGCGACGATCTTCGACTTCTCGGGCGCGTCGAGGTCGATCAAGCCCTGGTCGCGCAGGCTGCGGAAGGTCTTGTCGGCGTCCGGCAGGATGTAGTTCTTGAGGTCCACGCCGGCGAGGTGGCACTGCACGCAACTCGACGGGTTGGGCGAGTTGAAGATCGGCGCGATCCGCTTCTCGAACACCTCCTGGGACGACGGCTCCGCGCCCTCGGCGGGTAAGCACGTGGCGAGAACAACGAACGCCGCAAGGACAACGGCTTTGACGCGACCACGCATCTCTGCTCCTCGTTAAGTCACCATCGAATCAATCCCGAGGACACTTCGGGTGCTTCAGATTTGGCGGGGGATCACTTCGACCCGGTCAATCTACGGCGTCGGCTTCGCGGCCGGCGACCGCCAGATGTGCGTCAGTAACTCCTCGACCTCCGGCTCGGTTTCTTTCAACTCGGCGCGGGTGAACGGGTAGAAGTCGTTGACGCCGAAGTAGGCTTCGGTCATCTCGGCGAAGAACTCCATGCGGGTCGTCAAGGCATAGTGCTTGACCTTGCGGCCGTCGTACAGCAGCGTCGCGTCGCCGCGGCCGCTTTTCTTGTACTTCGCATACGCCGCGTCGATGCGCGGCTCGTCGAAGCCCAACACTTGATCGTGGTAGGCGTGGGCCAGTTCGTGGAGGATCACCCAGGGCTGCTCGTTGATGTTGCGCCGCACGGGCAGGTCGGCCGCGCGCGGGATGTGGACGCACTTGGCCAGGTCGGCCGCGTACCCGTGGCGTGTCAGCCAGTCGGCGCTCGGATGGTACTGCATCGACGTGAGGTCGCCGTGCGACAGGTCCAGCACGATCGCCACCGCCCGGAATTTCTGCACCTTGTCCGCCGGGACGACGGCGACAATGTCGGCCAACTTTGCCTCCAGGAAGCGGAGCGAGCGCGTGCCGAGCGGCGCGTCCGGCCCGGTCAAGAGCCTGTCATCGACGCGGACGGTCCAGCCTTCGAGTTTGCGGTCGGTGCGCGACACCGGCTTGTCGGCGGCGGGCGCGTCCTCGGCGGCGGGGCAACGGGTGGCAGCCCAGGCCAGCAGGCCGATGACGAGTACGGCACGGCGGATTGTCATAGGATTTGCACCTGACTTGTTGTGAGCGTCACGAACCGCGTGCCGCTTCGGAAGTCGATCGCCGCGATGAAGCCCGGTTGCCACGGCCCGTCGTCGGTCAACTGTATTCCCCGGGCGATCGATCGGAAGGAGTCGGGCGTGTCCGAGTCTGTGGCATTTTGGGCGACGGTGGCTGTGTTCGGGACGACTTACGCCGGGCTGGCCGTGGGGCGCTGGCCGTGGCTGCGCACCGACCGGCCGGGCATCGCCCTCGCCGGCGGCGCGGCCGTGCTGGCGTTCGGGCTACTGAGCTTCGAGCAGGCGGTCGCCGCCATCGACTTCGCCACCCTCGGGCTGCTGCTCGGCATGATGGTCGTGGTCGCGTACTTGCGGCGCGGCGGCTGCTTCGACCTGCTCGCCGGCCGGGCGCTGGCCCGCGTCGGTACGCCGGCGGGGCTGCTCGCGGTGACGATGGTCCTCTCGGCCGTGTTGTCCGCGCTGCTCGTCAACGACGTGGCCTGTCTCGCCCTGACGCCGCTGGTCCTCCACCTGGCGCGGCAGATGGGCACCGACCCCCGGCCGCACCTGATCGGCCTGGCGGTGGCGTCGAACGTCGGCTCCGTGGCGACGCTCACCGGCAACCCGCAGAACATGATCATCGGCGGGCTGTCGCACGTCAGCTACCTCCGCTTCGCCGCTAAACTTGCCCCGGTGGCGCTGGTCTGCCTGGCCGTCGCCTACGCGGTCACGTGGCTCGTCTTCCGCACGGCATTGAGCGTCAAATCGACGCCGAGGCCGGACGCCGGGGCCGCGCCACGCCGCCTGCCCCGGAAGCAGCGGGCGTTACTCTACAAGAGCGTCGCGGTCACGGTCGCCGCCGTCGTCGGGTTCTTCGCCGGCTTGCCGATGGCGACCGTCGCGCTCGCCGCCGCCGGCGTGCTGCTCCTCGACCGCGTCACGCCGGCGAAGGTGTACCGCGAGGTCGATTGGCCGCTGCTGGTGATGTTCGCCGGGCTGTTCGTCGTCGTCCACGCCTTCGAGGTCCACGTCCTGCACCGCGTCGGCGTCGAGCACTGGTCGGTACTGCAAAACCACCCCGTCGATGCCTTGAGCGGCGCGTCGGCCGTCCTCTCGAACGTCGTCAGCAACGTCCCCGCCGTCCTGCTGTTCAAGCCGGTCATCGCGGCGATGCCGACCGACGTACAAGAGGTGGCGTGGCTGGCCCTGGCGATGTCCAGCACCCTGGCGGGCAACCTGACGGTGCTGGGGTCCGTGGCCAACCTGATCGTCGTCGAGAACGCCCGCAAAGAGGGCGTGACGATCACCCTCGCCGACTACTGCCGCGTCGGCATCCCCGTCACGCTACTCACGCTGGCCATCGGCATCGGCTGGCTCAAGTACGTATCGTACTAACACTAGAAAATTATGCATCAGAACAACCGACGATGTCGGATGAAGTGAAATTTCCCTCACATCCAACTTTAGTCTCAGCCAGTGGTTAGATCGACGAAGGGTAAAAATCGACGCACCAAACTGTTGACAAATTCAAGAGTGTAGGGGTTACGCAGTAAGCACTCGATTCGCCTTGCGCTAAAGGGCTGGCGGGCCTACGATTGACTCATGAGCGAGCCCAAGGTCCACCCCGACGACTC
>JAYTSV010000162.1:0-16863 GCA_043745465.1 Fimbriiglobus sp. | reverse complement strand
CTGCCGGCGTGCGTGGCGTCGGTGACGCCGGGCATCCCGGCGGACGGGACCGGCGCGGCGACCGTCCACCAGGCCGGGGTGTCACGCCGTTCCAGTTCGGTCACGCGCAGGATCGTGCTGCGAATGCGGGGGATCGTGCAGGTGGTACGCTTCGGCATGGCGGTGCCTCGGGTGGATATGTGAACGGCAGACTAACCCGGCGAGTTCCGCGGTGCAAGGGTAATTGCGGGGGAATTGTGTGAAGGTTCGAGTCGCTCGACATCGACGACGGGCGGGCTTCGCCGCGGCGGTGGGGTTGTGGCCGGCGCAGGAAATCGTGGCCGGGGGCGGGGGGACTTCGGCCGGGGCGCGACGTTTGTGCCCCCGGCGGAAGCGCGTTCGAGAAGTCGCGGAGTTCCCCATTGTTGCGGGGCCGAAAGGTGGGGTAGATTAAGCGTGCGGTCCCGTCCCGACTCGCCCTTCACGCCCGGACGCCCATGACCCGCTTTCGCCTGCCGGCCTACGCCGCGGACGCCCTCCGGTTCGTCGGGGTGGCCGTCGCCGCCGCCCTGATCGTCGCCGTCCAGGCCGCGTTCGTCGGCCCCGTCAAGCCGGCGTGGGTCGAGGCGACGCCGTACGGGCTGCCGATGGCCGTCGCGCTGGTCCTGGGGCCGCGCGGGCTGGTGCCGCTGCTCGCCGGGACGTTGGCCGCCGACCTCGCGTTCGGCCTGGTGCCCGTGGGCGTGATGACGGCGGCCGGGGTCGCCGAATACTTGGCCGCGTGCTGGCTGCTCCGCCGGTGCGGGGTGGCCCCGGGGGACCCGTCGATCGTCGTCGTCGTCCGCCTCACGGTGGTGGCCGGGCTGACGGCGCTGGCCCGGGCCGCGGTCGCCGGCGGCCTGTGCGCGGCCGACCCGGTGCTCGCCCGGGAGGTCTTCTTCGCCACGCTCATCTCGGGGTGGCTGGCCAACATCACGCTCGCCCCGCTGGCCCTGGCCTGGGGGCTGTCTGCGGCCTGGCAAAAGTGGACGGCCCGCCGGGTGCTCGAACTCGCCGGGCTGCTCGCCGGGGCGAGTGGGTGCGTCGTCCTCCTGTACCAGCCGGCCGTGCAGGGGGACGTGGCCCTCACGCTGCCGGTCACGTGCCTGTTCTTCCTGGTCGCGGTCGCCGTCGTCGTCCGGTTCGAGGTCCGCGGGGCCGTCCTGTTCCAGTACTGCGCGACGGCCGTGTTCACCGCGTACTGCCACCGGCACACGCGGGACTACGGCCTGGAAAGCCCGGGCATCCTGTTGACGACCGGGTTCCTCGGCCTGGTCAACATGATGGCGATGCTCCTGGCCGCGAGCTGGGCCGAGCGCCGCGTCGCCGGCGAGTCGCGGGAACTCCTGTTCGCGGAAGTGCTCCGCCAGCGGGACGAACTTCAGCGGCTGTCGGTCGAGCGCGAGGTCCAGCAGGCGTTCCTGGCGGCGACGCTGGACCAACTTCCGGCCGGCGTGGTCACGTTCGGGCCGGACGAGACAGTGCTGACCATGAACGCGGTCGCGCGGGAGTGGTTCGCGGGGCTGAACGTTGCCGTCGGTCAGCCCCTGCGGGCCGACGTGAACTGGGAGACGCACCTGCCCGACGGCCGGCTCCTATCGACGGCCGCGTGCCCCGTGGTCGGGACGCTGGCGAGCGGCGTGGGCGTCCAGAACGTCGAGCTGCGCTACTCGGTCACCGGGCGGGCGGACGAGGGCCGGGACTTGACGCTGAACTCCGCGCCGGTCCACGGTCCGAGCGGCGCGAACCTCGGCGCGGTCGTGCTCTACCAGGACCAGACGGCGTTCAAGCGGAACGAGCGGCGGCTGCGGGAGTCCGAGGAGCGGCTGCGGGCGGTGATGCACTGGACGCGCGTCCTCGTGTGGGACGCGGACTTCGCCACCGGGGCGATCACCGTCGCCGACCCGTTCGAGCCGTGGGGCGATTTGCCGACCCCCGGCCCGATCACCACCTTGGAGGGGTTCATTGCCTGCTACCACCCGGCGGACCAGGACCGGGCCCGCGCGGTGCTGCGCGAGGCGGTCGCCGAGGGCCGTGAGGTTTTCGAGCACTCGTACCGGATCGTCCACACCAGCGGCGCGACCCGCTGGTACCTGTCGCGCGGCAAGATGCTGCGCGACGCGGCCGGCGGGCCGACGACGTGCTACACCGGGGTCGCCATCGACATCACCAAGGAGAAGGCCGACGAGCAGCGGCTGCGGCAGTTGGAGTCGGTCGTCGTCCACGCCCGGGACGGGGTCGTCATCCTGGAGGCCGAGCCGACCGCCCACGCCGGCCGGTCGGTGCTGTACGTCAACGGCGCCTTCGCCCGGATGACCGGGTACGCCCCGGCCGAGTTGATCGGCCGGTCGCTGCACGTGCTCCGCGGCCCGGACTCCGACCCGGCCACCCTCGACCGCCTCCGCCGCGGCCTGGACAGTGGCGAGCCGCTCCAGGTCGAACTGTTGAACTACCGCAAGGACGGCTCGACCTTCTGGGTCGAGTTGAGCCTCGTCCCGGTGCCCGACGGGGACGCCGACGTGCGGTGCGCGTACTGGGTCATGATCCAGCGGGACGTGACCGACCGCAAGCGGGCCGAGAGTGCGCTGCGCGAGCGCGAGGACCAGTTGCGCCAGGCCCAAAAAATGGAAACCGTCGGCCAACTCGCCGGCGGCGTGGCCCACGACTTCAACAACCTGCTCACGGCGGTCATCGGCAACCTGTGCCTGATGGACCTGCCCGCCGGCGACCCGAACCAGCCCCTGTTGACCGTGGCCCGGAAGGCCGCGCACCGGGCGGCCGAGTTGATCAGCAAACTCCTCGGGTTCGCCCGCCGCAACCAGATGCTCGTCGCGCCCGTGGACGTCGGCGAGTTCGTCGAGGAGGTCGTGGACCTGTTGCGCCGCACCATCGACCCGCGCATCACCTTCCTGGCGGACATCCCGCCCCTGGAGTGGCGGGTGCTGGCCGACGCCGGCCTGTTGAACCAGGTGCTGTTGAACCTGTGCGTGAACGCCCGGGACGCCATGCCCGCCGGGGGCGAACTGCGCATCGCCGCGGAGCCGTGGCGGCCGACCCCGGAGCAGGTCACGCGGCACCTGCCCCCGGCCGCGTACTACCTGCGGCTGAGCGTGACCGACACCGGCACGGGCATGACCCCGGAGGTGCGGGCGCGGCTGTTCGAGCCGTTCTTCACGACCAAGCCGATCGGCCAGGGCACCGGCCTCGGCCTGGCGATGGTGGACGGCATCGTCCGCCAGCACGAGGGGTGGGTCGAGTGCGAGACCGAACCGGGCGTCGGCACGACCTTCCACCTGTTCTTGCCCGCCGTCTCGGCCGACGACACCCTGGACGACTTTCCGGCCAAAGCGGTCACCCGGTCGCACGCCGAGTTCCTGCTCGAAACCCCCGTCGGCATCGACCCGCCCGCCCCCCGGCCGACCCGCGGCGGGCGCATCCTGCTCGTAGACGACGAGGAGATGATCCGCGTGATCTCGCGGACCGTCCTGGAGGCCGCCGGGTACGCCGTCCGCGAGGCCACGGACGGCGTCGAAGCCGTCGAGTGCTTCCGCGAACACCACGCCGACATCGACCTGGTCATCCTCGACCTGATTATGCCCCGGCTGTCCGGCCGGGACGCCTCGAAGCGGATGGTCGCCCTCGACCCGGCGGTGAAAATCCTGCTGTCCAGCGGGTACTCGACGGACGACGTGTCCGACATCCCCGAAGCCCTCGGCCTGCTGTCGAAGCCGTACCGGCCGAACGAACTCCTGGCCGCCGTCCGGGACGCCCTCGACCCCCGCCCGGCGCTGGCGTAACGGCTCAATCCCGCGGGTCGAGCGGTTCCCGGGTCATGCCGACGGCCTCGCGCACCAGCGCCATCGTCCGCCGGGCTTCGGTCCGCGCCCGCTTCGCCCCGGCTCGTAGGACCGCCTCGACCGCGTCCGGGTCGGCGGCCAGGTGCCGGCGGCGCTCGCGGGCGGCGGCGAAGTCGCCGTCGATCTTGGCCAGCAGCGCCGCCTTCGCATCGCCGTAGCCGAACGGCCGGCCGTTGCGCGCCGCGCCGTTCAACGTCGGTTCGCGGTACATCGCCGCCAGGGCGGATTGCTCCTCCGGCGTGGCGAACAGCTTGAACAGGGCGAAGACGTTGCACGCGTCCGGGTTCTTCGGCGCGTCGGCCGGGGTCGAGTCGGTGACGATGCCCATGACGGCGGACCGGAGCGGCTTACCCTCGGCGAAGATTTCGATCGTGTTGCCGTAGGACTTGCTCATCTTGCGGCCGTCCGTGCCGGGGACCGCCGCCGTCCCCTCCTGGACGCGCGTGCCGGGCATCGGGAAGACTTCGCCGTAGGCCGCGTTGAAGTGCCCGGCCATGTCCCGCGTCATTTCGAGGTGCTGCACCTGGTCCTTGCCGACCGGCACGAGGTTCGCTCGGACGATGAGGATGTCCGCCGCCATCAGGATCGGGTACGTGAACAGCCCGACGCTCGGCGTCAGCCCGTTGGCGACCTTGTCCTTGAAGCTGTGGGCGCGTTCGAGCAGCCCCATGCCGGTGACCGTCGCCAAGAACCACGCCAACTCGGTGACCTCCGGCACGTCCGACTGCCGGTAGAAGACCGCCTTCGCCGGGTCGAGGCCCAGCGCGAGGTAATCGAGGGCCACGTCGCGGACGTTCTCGGCCAGGATGTCCCGCGCCGTCCTGAAGTCCGCCCGTTTCGCGTTGCCGGCCGCGTCGGCTTCCTTCTTCGCGGCTTCTTGAAGCGTCGTCAGAGCGTGGTAGTCGGCGATGAAGTAGAACGCCTCGCCGTGGTCCTGGAGCGCGACGTGCTGTTGGATCGCGCCGAAGTAGTTGCCGAGGTGCAGTTTGCCGGACGGCTGCACGCCGGACAGGATGCGCGGGCGGGCTTCGGGGTGGGCGGGGGGCATGGGTCGGGCGGCTCGGCTTGTGGGGATTCGCGGCCCCGTTACAGTACGGCCCCCTTGCCCCTGCCACAACGCCGAGACGCGGACATGGACGCCACGCTGACTCTCCCCCGCCCCGCCGTCGCCCCGCTGCCGCCGGCGGAGTCGCACGCCGACGCACTGCTGGACGCCTTGCGCACGGCCGTGACGACGCCGGGGGATCACCGGCTGTACCGCTCGGGCAAGCTCGCCGGCCTGTTCGGCCCGCGCGCCGGGGCGACCGCCGACGCCGCGCTCGCCGCCCTGGCCGAAGGGTATCTGGAAACCGTTCGCACGGAGGAGAAGGGCAAGTGGCTCGTCGAGTGGGTGCGGGTCACGCCGAAGGGGGTCGAACACGTCCACGGGCACGACTCGCCGCAGGCCGTGTTGCGCGAGTTGCGGCACGTTCTCGGCCAGACCCGCGCCGGCGTCCCCGTCTGGATGGCCGACGCCCGGCACACCCTGGACGCCGTGACCGCCCGGTTCGACCGCCACTCGGCCGCGATGCTCGAACGCCTCGACCAACTCGCGGAACGGGTGGACGCCGCCCTCCGCCGGGTGGACCTCGACGCCGCCCGCCGGCCCGACCCGACGGCCGGCCTGGTGTCGTGGGCCGGCGACGCGCTGGCGTACCTCGACCGCCGCACCCACGCCGGGGCTTGCGGCGCGTGCCCGTTGGGCGAACTCTTCCACGCCCTGACGCGGCAAACCGAGTTGACGATGACCGCCTACCACGCCGGGCTAGTCCGCCTGCACGAAGCCCGCGCCCTGCAACTCACCCCGACCTCCGGCCTGCCGACCGACGTGCCGACCGACGCCGAGTACGCCCTCGTCCACGGCCACGCCCTCTACGCCTTCGCCCGCCGGTGAACCGGCGAGCGGCCCACGTGAGTGGGCTGTTACCCCCGGAATGGGAGTGGCTTCCCACCGCGAACGCTCGAAACTTCGCCCCGGGTGCGTCTCGCCCGTGCAGGCTAGAACAGCGGGCTGACACCCGCCGCTCGCCGGGAATTCGCCTGCGGCGGAGCCGAAGATAGGAGGTCGTGCGGGTTCCGGGAATTGGTCGCCACTGCCAGTCCGGCAAGCCCTGACAACACAACAGAATCGCCCGGCGGGTAACTCCGGGAACCCGTACCAGTCGCTCTCCCACTTCGGCGGCTGAGAGACGACAGCGCCCCAAGACTGTGTTCACTCACAGGTGTCCTGCCCGGGGAGCGGTTCTCGGGTGACGGCGGTTCACCGCTCGCCGAGCGCCGCCAGCACGAACTGCGACCACGTCTCGAATTCGGGCGACTCGGCGGTACACGCGGCGATGTCGGCCCAGCCGGCTCCGGCCAGGGCCGACTCGCGCGGCTCCGCGGCTTCGGCGGTCAGTTCCCACTGGTGGACGACGCCCAGGTGGACCCGGCCGACGGGGGTGCGGTCGTCGCGCAAGAAGCCCAGGAAGCGCTCGGCGTGGGCCGCGCCGACGGCGACTTCTTCGGCGACTTCGCGCCGCAGGCCGGTCTCGTAGGGGTCGCTCCCGCCGGCGGCGTCGGCTTCGCTGATGTGCCCGCCGATGCCGACGCTGCGCAGGGACTGCAAGCGCGTCTCGGTGCCGGCGTCGCCGCGGCGGTAGTGGAACACGCGGCCGCGGCAGGTCAGCACGACGTAGGGGATGAGTTGCACGAACGACGGGTCGGTCTCGCACTCGCGGCGCGGCCGGAACTCGAAGTGCGCCGGGTCGAGCAGGCGGGCGCGGTCGGCCGGGGTGGCGGGGCGCAGGCCGAGGAAGTGGCCCCAGGCGGCCAGGTGCGCGGCCGGGATTCCGAGGACACGTTCGTCGGTCGGCATCGCGTCGTCCCCGTCAGGATTGCCGCTTTTGCAGGTAGCCGGCCAGGGTCGCGCCGAGGTCGGCGTCGGTGCGGACGCGGACGAGTTCGACGCCCAGCGTGCGCGTCGCCTCGTCGAGTTCGGCCAGGTGCGCCCCGAGCGCGGCCAGGTAACCGTCGCGGACACTCACCGGGTCGGTCGAGATTTCGGGGGCGAGTTCCAGCCCGCGGAACAGGGTCGGCTGGCGGAACGGGAAGTCGAGTTCGGCCGCGTCGAGCACCTGGAACAGCACCACTTCGTGCTTCTGGGACTTGAGCACGCGCAGCCCGGCGACGAGGTCGGCCACGTCGTCGAGGAAGTCGCTGAAGACGAAGACGATGCCGCGCCGGCCGAGCGTCCCCGCCTGGTCGCGCAAGACCTTGCCGACGTTCGACAGCCCCGGGAACGGGCCTTCGACGAGCCGCGCCAGCATCTCGCGGACCTGGCCCGGGGCGCTGGACCCGCGCAGGAAGGCCCGCACGCGGTCGGCCGCGAGCAGCAGCCCGGCGCTGTCCGACTGCCGGGTAATCAGGTACGCCAGCGCCACGGCGAGCGTACACGCGGTGCCGTACTTGGTGACGCGCTCGCCCTTCGCGTCGGTGACGGTGCCGACGCGCATCGACTCGGACCCGTCCACCGCCATCCAGGCGACGAGGTTGGTTTCCTGCTCGTACTGCTTGAGGTGGTAGCGCTCCGTGCGGGCGTACACCTTCCAGTCGATGTGCTTGATGTCGTCGCCGGGGGCGTACTCGCGGTGCTGGGCGAACTCGACGGCGAACCCGGTCCGCGGCGACCGGTGCCGGCCGGCCAGGTAGCCCTCGACGACCTGCTTGGCCTCGAGTTCGAGCCGGTCGATGCGGGCCAGCACGTCCGGGGCGAGTCTGGGCATGTGGTGGTTCCGCCGCAGGCAAATGTTAGCCCGACGCGCTAGCGAGGGTCGAGCGGTCATGGGCAAAGTTCGCGGTCGTTGTCTGCCCGGTCAACGTCTACCAAGCTGCCCCTCGACCGCTCGACCCTCGCTAGCGCGTCGGGCTAACGCGCCTGCGGCGAGCCGTTACTGTTCGCGCGGCACGAGCGGCAGCAACTTCGCGACGATGTCGTCGGGGGTCACGCGGTCGGCTTCGGCGTGGTAGTTCAGCATCAGGCGGTGCCGTAGGACCGGCTTCGCTACGGCCTTGATGTCCTCGATGGCGACGTAGGTGCGGCCTTGCAGGATCGCGCGGGCCTTGGCGGCGAGGATCAGGTTCTGGCCGGCGCGGGGGCCGGCCCCGAAGCTGACGTACTTTTTGACGAAGTCCGGGACCGGCACGCCGGCTTCGCCCGGCCGCGTCAGGCGGGTCAACTTGCCGGCGTAGCGGACGACGTAACTGGCCGCCTCGACCTTCAACACGAGGTCTTGCATCGCCAGGATTTCCTCGGCCGTGATGACCGGCTGGACCTTCACCTTGCTGCCGCGGGTGGTCGCCTCGATGATGCGAAACTCGTCGGCCTCGGTCGGGTAGTTGACCTGGATGTTGAACATGAACCGGTCCTGCTGCGCCTCGGGCAGCGGGTACGTCCCTTCTTGCTCGATGGGGTTTTGCGTGGCCAGGACGAAGAACGGGTCGGGCAGCCGGTGCCGCTTGCCGGCGACCGTGACTTGCCGCTCCTGCATCGCTTCGAGCAGCGCCGCTTGCGTCTTCGGCGGGGTGCGGTTGATCTCGTCGGCCAGGACGATGTTCGAGAAGATCGGCCCCTGGACGAAGCGGAACTCGCGCGCCCCGGTGGCCCGGTCGTCGTACAGGAGTTCGGTCCCGGTGATGTCGGTCGGCATCAGGTCGGGCGTAAATTGCACGCGGTTGAAGCTCAGCGCCATGCCGTCGGCCAGCGTGTGGATCATCAGCGTCTTGGCGAGGCCGGGCACGCCGACGAGCAGGCAGTGGCCCTTCGCCAGCACCGCGAGGAGGAGTTGTTCGAGGACTTCCTCCTGGCCGACGATGACCTTGGCGCACTCGGCCAGGAGCCGGTGGCAGGCCCCGCGCAGGGCGTCGGCGCGGGCGATGTCGTCCTCTTCGAGGAGAATCGGCTCGACGGTTTCGATGGGACTGGCCACGCGGCGGACTCCGGCGGGTTGGGCGTTACGGTGAGTTTAGGAGGTAGGCCCGGCCCGCCGCCGCGGCGGCGACGAAATTCCGCGCCGCGGTCACGGCCACGCCCGGCCCGGTGACGGCCAGGTCGCGCGTCGCCAGCACCCGGCCGGTGTCCGGGTCGAGCCAGACCAGCGGCAGTCGGCAGTCGAGCGCCGCCTGCGCCAGGGCCACGCCGACCCCCGGCAACCGGGACGCGCTCGGCCACGGCCACAGGCTGTTCGAGAGGCGCTCGGCCAGGGGCAACAGTGGCTCGGCGGGGCGGGCGAAGGCGGGGTACGCCAGGACCGCCTGCCGCCCGGCGACGACCCGCCACTCGGCGGCGCGGGGCCAGTTCGTCAGGGCCGCGAGATCGACGGTCGGCCAGGCCGCTTTCCCGTCGGCGTGGCGGACGGCGAACAGGCGGCCGTCGGCGGGCAGGTAGGTCGTCCGGCCGTCGTGGCGGGCGCGGGTCAAGTCCGCGGCGACGGTCGGCAGCACCATGCCGCGGTTCCGCAAAGACTTGCCGGCACGCGACAGGAATTGCACCTCCGTGCCGTGGTTGCGGCTGACGGCGGCGAGTAGCCCGGCGGGCGTCGGGGCGAGTTGCGTCGGCCGGCCGGTCAGGCTGGCCTCGCCGCCCGGCTCCCACGTCCACAGGTCGGCCAGCGTCCGCGACGCGGTCCCGGCTTGCTCCGCGGTCGCCGGCAGTTCGAGCAGCGTGACGCCGCCCAGGTCGCCGGGGACGGCCAGGCGCGAATCGCCCAGCCGCTGCGGCGGGGTTTCCCACGGCGTCGCCCCGGCGGGGGCACTGTTCAAGACGACCCCGGTCAGCGTGCGGACGATCACCCGCCGGCCGGTGCTCAGGTGGGCGACGACCGCCCAGTCGTCGGCGGTGAAGGCCGGGGCGAAGCGCGGCCCGTCGCCCGGCGGGTCGGCCAGGGCCGTCGAGGTGCCGGCCGGCCGGACCCACTCGACTTCGCCGGTGCCGCGGCCGATGCCGACGAGGTGCGAGTCGCCCCACAGCGCGACGAGGTGGTGGGCCGTCACCCGGACGCGGGTCAAGCCCGGTGCGACCCCGCCGGCGGCGTGCGGGGCGACGGCGGCGCGGCCGGCCGGCAACGGGTCGGTGTCCGGGAAGCGCAACGCCCACGAGACTTGCCCCTCCGGCAGCGTCACCGCACTCACCCCGTCCGGCCCGCTCAGGTAGACGACCCCCCCGACGACATCGGCCTGCGTCACGCCGTGGGTGACGGGCACGCTCGCGGTCACGTCGCCGGTCGCGGCGTCGAGGGCGACGACCCGGCCGGCGTCGCACGCCAGGAGCCACGGCAAGCCGTCGGGCCGGGGGCTTGTGGCGAGATCGCCGTCGGCGGTGACGAGGGGGTGACACTGAGCGGACGGCCACGGCACGGCGATGAGTTTCGCCGCGGGGTCGAGGCCGGGCAGGTTCGCGGCGTCGAACGGCGGCGGTGGCGGCAATGGCGGCAGGGGGGCCGGCTTGGCCAGCGGCGGGGCGACCTGGAAGTGGTCGGCGACGAGGTTGCCCAGCCGCGCCGGCACCCCGCGGACGTTCAGAACCGTCTCGCCGGCCAGCGGTTTGACGGCGGGGTACAGCCGGTGGAAGGCGGTCAACGCGTCCGGCCCGGTCGCGCCGGGCGTCAGGCTCAGGAGGCGGGCGGCGGCGCGGGCCTGGTGGTCGCGGGGCACGCCGGGGTCGGTCAGCAGGTCGCCCCACGCGCGGCGGGCGTCGTCCGTCCGGCCGACGCGTAAGGCGTCTTCGGCGCGGTCCTGGCGGTCGGCCGCGCCGAATTGTGCCGGCCCGCTCGGCCGCGGCGGCGGGTCGTTGACGTACCCCAGCACCCCCGTCGGCGTGCCGACCAGCAGCACCCCGTCGGCGAAGGCGAGGTTGCCGTGCGGGCCGGGCAGGCGCGGCCCCAGCGGCAGGCCGTCGGCGGGGCGGACGAAGAAGACGCCGGACTTCGTCGGCCACAGGATCGCGTCTTCGGTCACCAGGCCGCGGCCCCACGAAGCCAGGTGCGGGTCGTCGTGAATCTTCCACCCGAGGCCGTCGCCGTCCGCCCCGGTGTTGATGTCGAAGCCGCGCAGCCCCCGTTGCGGCGCGGCAATCGCGGCGACGAGTTTGCCGGCCGCGACGCCCAGGAAGTGGTCGATCTGCAAGCCCTCGACGGTCCACAACAGCTTGCCGCTGACGGCGTCCAGGCACAGCACGCGGTCGGCGTCGGTCGGGGCGACGAAGACCCGGCCGGCGTGCGTCACCGGCGGGTTCACGTCCCGGGCCACGGCCGACGGCTTCGCCAGCCTCGGGTACTGGAAGGCCCACGCTGTGCGGCCGGTCGCGGCGTCGAGGGCGACGACGCTGCCGGTGTGCGTGCAGTACGTCAGCAGCCCGCCGGCCAGGGTCAACGGCTCGGCCCGGTGCCGCGGTTCGCTCTTGTCGAGCGGCCGCACGTCGGCGACCGTCGTCACCCACAGCGGACGTTCGGGGGTCGCGTCGGCGACCGCGTAGCAGGCGACGGCGGTCACCAGCCCGCCGGCCGATTCCTTGACGAAGGCCGCGTACAGCCGGCCGTCGTCCACGACCGGCGC
Source organism: Fimbriiglobus sp. (assembly GCA_043745465.1). GTDB lineage: Bacteria > Planctomycetota > Planctomycetia > Gemmatales > Gemmataceae > Fimbriiglobus. The sequence goes on along the minus strand of JAYTSV010000162.1, from coordinate 5,359 downwards.
GGCCTCCCAGGCGGCCGCGGCCCGCTCGGGCACCGGCGGCGCGAGCTTCCACAGCACGCTCAACAGGGGCTGGCGGGGGCCGAGGTCTCGCGGCGGGCCGAAGCAGACCAGGTAACTCGCCGCGACGCTCCGGCCGTCGGCCTGCGGCAGCGGGGCCACGTCGGTCGCGCCCAGCCGCGCGAACAGTCGCCCGGCGGCGGCGGTCAGCACGAAGTCGGCGTCCACCTTGGTCGGCAGCGTCGGCCGTTCGGCGGGGTTCGCGTCGCGCTCGGTGGCCAGGTCGTAAGCGTACCGCGGGTCGCCGGTCCGCGGGTCGAAGCCGAAGACGCGCGACCCGTCGGCCACATACCCGATGCCGTTCAACGCGACCGGGTGGAGGCCGACCGAGCGGGTACTGCCGACGCGCGGCAGGGTCGGCAGGCGGCCGTCCTCGCCGGGGAAGTCGGCCCGCCAGGTCGGCCGCGCCCGCCAGTACTTCGGCACCGCCGCCGCCGGCTGACCGCCGCGGCCCGCGTCGCCGCCGAGGGTGCTCCAATCGCCGTTCGGTGCGGCCGGCACGATCGTCGAGGGCGGCTCGCGCAGCAGCGCTTCCAGCGTGTCGGCGAACGGCCCGTCCCGGCCGGCGAGGCGGCCGGCGGCCGTCGGGAACTTCGCCCGCACCTCGGCGACATCCGCCTTCGCGCCGGGGTGGCCCTGGAAGATCAGCGCGAGCGCGAGCCGGGCGCGGACCGTCGCCGCCGGGGTCTTAACGTTCGGCACGCTCGGGTCGTCGGTGGCGACGGTCGGGGGCAGCAGGCGGCGCAGGTGCGTCTCGGCGCTGCGGTGGTCGCCGTGCTCGGCCGCCAGTTCCGCGAGCAGCACCAGCGCGTCCTCGGCGTGCGAACTGGCCAGCGACCGCTCGACGAGTTGCCGCAACGGCCGGGGGTCGCGCCGGACGCGGCCGAGGTCGAGCAGCGTCTTCGCCGGCGGATCGACGCGGGCGCGCCACGCCCGCAACTCGTTCGCCGGCAGGCTGAGCACGAGGCTTTGCGCGACGCGGGCCAGGGGGCGGAAGTGCTGGCCGTCCAGGGTGACGAGGTCGTCGCCCGACTCTTCGACGAGCCGCCGCAGCTTGTCGGCCCCCTCGGCCGCCTTGCCCGCGTCGAGGAGCTTCTGCACCTCGGCCAGTTCCTTGCCGGCGTTCGACCCGCCCTTCAACGGCGGCTCCTCGGCGCGGAGTAAGCCCACGAGTGCGACGGCAGTCACGACTTGAAGCCAGCGCATCGGCGGGGACTCGGTCACGGGAGGGGAATGTTACTCAGCGTAAACGCCACGTCGAATTCGACCAGCGGCGACGGGGTTTCGTACACCAGCGACCACCCCGCCCGGCCGTCGGGCACCTTGGCCGCCGGGAACCGGTAGACGAGGTTGGCCTTGCCCGGCGACTCGCGGAAGTCCTCGTTGATCGGGTTAAGCGGCTTGCCAGCGGGGTCGATCAGTTGCAGCCGGTTCCGGCTCAGCCAGACGCCCGCCTCGAAGCTCTCGAACTCGACCTTCGACGGCGGGTAGACCAACTCGACCGGCACGTCCCAGCGGTCCTGAATCTTCCGCGGAGTCGGCAGGGTGAACGCGACACCCTCCTGCGTCGAGGTCGTCGGCTTAGACGTGTCGGCGACGCGGAACTGCAGCATCTTTGTGGCAGCAGTGACGGTGAACTTGCCGGTGAGCGTCAACTTGGTCGCCGCGCGGGGGACGCCGTCGAGCCGCACGACGGTCGTGAATAACGCCCCCGAGACGGCCGTCTTACCGGCGTTCGCGGCCGGCGTGCGCGGCGTCGGGTCGGCGTCGGTCGTCGCGGTGACGCGCGGTTCGCCGTCGATGCGGAACACCGGCAGCCGTGGCTCCCAGTGGACTTCGAGTGTCACTTCGGTCACGCCCCGGTCGGTGTCGAAGTCCCGCCGACACGCCACCTGCTTGACCGCGACGCGGAACGCCCCGTCGATCGACGCCGGGGCGGGCACGCCCTTCTCGATGCCGACCGCGCGGCCCTTCTGCGCGACCGTGAGCCGGCCACCCGACGCCTTCGCCAACTCGGTCAGCAGCGGCCACAGCGCCCCGTCGCGGCGCTCCAACTTCAACGGCAACTTCGGGTCGAGTGTGGTCGTCAGCGTCAGCCCGGTTTGCGCCTGGATCGACGCCAGGGCTCCGCCGAGGATGACCGCGGCCGGCGGCAGCGTGACCGTGGCGGCGGGGGGTTGCCCGGCGGGCGCGGCCGACGCGATCAGGCCGCAGGCGAGCAGGACGTGGAGCATGGGGTGACCCTGGGGCGTCTCGAAGTTTGGGGCGGAGACCTCACCCCCGGCCCCTCTCCGACGCGGAGAGGGGAGCAAGTGAGTGGCAGTCGTTGGCTGGAACCCACTTGCTCCCCCTCTCCGCCTCGGAGAGGGGGTCGGGGGGTGAGGTCGCCACCGCCGGGGTCGGTGGACGGCTCTTCCCCGCCCCCGTATGGTAACAGTGTCTCCAGCTTAGCACCGGCCGAAAATTCCGACTCCCCGACGCGACCGCCCCCATCCAGGGTGCCCGAGGTTCCGCAGAATGCTTCTCGACCCCAACAAGCTCGCCGTCCGCGCCCCCGACCGGTCGGACGACGCGGACCCGCAAGAGACCGCCGAGTGGCTCGACTCGCTGGAAGCCGTCGTCAAGTTCGGCGGCCCGGAGCGCGCGCAGTTCCTGCTCCAGCAACTCATCTCCCAGGCCGCGAAGTTGGGCGCTCGGGCCATGCCGGGCGGGGTGACGACGCCCTACGTCAACACGATCCCCTTCGAGAACGAGCCGCCCTTCCCCGGTAACCGCGAACTCGAGCGCAAGATCAAGTCGGCGGTGCGCTGGAACGCGATGGCGATGGTCGAGAAGGCCAACAAGACGACCAACGTCGGCGGGCACATCGCCACCTACGCCAGTGCCGCGACCCTGTACGAAGTCGGCTGGAACCACTTCTTCAAGGGCCGCAACCCGAACCACCCCGGCGACGTGGTCTTCTACCAGGGCCACGCCAGCCCCGGCCCTTACGCCCGCGCCTTCCTCGAAGGCCGGCTCAGCGAGACGCAGTTGACGAACTTCCGCCAGGAGTTGCAACCGGGCGGCGGCTTGAGTTCGTACCCGCACCCGTGGCTGATGCCCGAATTCTGGCAGTTCCCGACGGTGAGCATGGGCCTCGGCCCGATCATGTCGATTTACCACGCCCGGTTCAACCGGTACTTGCGCGACCGCGACCTGGCCAAGACCGACGACGTGCGCGTCTGGGCCTTCCTCGGCGACGGCGAGTGCGACGAACCCGAGAGCCTGGGCTGCATCACCCTCGCCGCGCGGGAGAAGCTCGACAACTTGACCTGGGTCATCAACTGCAACCTGCAGCGACTCGACGGCCCGGTGCGCGGCAACGGCAAGATCATCCAGGAACTCGAAGGCCTGTTCCGCGGGGCCGGCTGGAACGTCATCAAAGTCCTGTGGGGGGCCGGCTGGGACACCCTCCTCAAGAACGACCACACCGGGGCGCTGCAACGGCGGATGCTCGACGTGGTGGACGGGGCGGCGCAAGAGTTCATCTACAAAGGCCCGGCCTACTTCCGCGAGCAATTCTTCAACACGCCCGAACTCCGCGCGATGGTCGCCGACCTGACCGACACGGAGCTTTTGAAGCTCAAGCGCGGCGGCCACGACCCCGTTAAGGTGTACGCCGCGTACAAGTCCGCGACGGAGCACAAGGGCCAGCCGACGGTCATCCTGGCGCACACCGTCAAGGGCTACGGTATCCCCGGCGCGGAGGGCACCAACACCGCCCACCAGGCCAAGAAGCTCGTCTTCAAGGGGGCACCCAGCGGCGGCGTCGAGGGGCTGGCGGCCTTCCGCGACGGCTTCAACATCCCGCTGACCGACGAGCAGTTGAAGGACGTGCCGTTCTACAAGCCGGCGGAAGACTCGCCGGAGATGCAGTATATGCACGCCCGCCGCAAGGCGCTCGGCGGCTACCACCCCAGCCGCAACGCGACCCTCACGCCGTGTACGCCGCCCCTGAAGGAGAGTTTCGCCTACAGCCACGAGGCGACGGTGATTCCCGGCGGGCTTTCGACGACGAAGGCTTGGGTCATGCTCATGACCGACCTTTGCAAAGACCCCAACATCGGCAAACTGCTTGTGCCGATCGTGCCCGACGAGGGCCAGACGTTCGGGATGCCGCCAATGTACAAGACATTCGGCATGTACTCCAGCGTGGGCCAACTGTACAACCCGGTCGATAAGGGGTCGCTCTCCGAGTACCGCGAGGGGACCACGGGTCAAATCCTCCAGGAGGGGATTAACGAGGCCGGCAGTATGGCGAGTTACATCGCCGCCGGGACCGCGTACAGCACCTACGGCGTCAACACGATCCCGTTCTACATCTACTACGCGATGTTCGGCTTCCAGCGCGTCGGCGACCTGATCTGGGCCGCCGCCGACTCGCGGTGCCGCGGCTTCCTCATGGCCGCGACCGCCGGCCGGACGACGATCAACGGCGAAGGCTTGCAGCACGAGGACGGCCACAGCCACCTGGCCGCGCTGGCCGTGCCGACCTGCCGCGCCTACGACCCGGCTTACGGCTACGAACTGTCCGTCATCATTGAGGACGGCATCAACGCCATGTACGTCCGCAACGAGGAGTGCTTCTACTACCTCACCGTGTACAACGAAGCCTACGAGATGCCCGGCTTGCCCGGCGACGAAGTCCGCGACGGCATCTTGAAGGGCATGTATCCCGTCAAGACGGTCAAGCCGGACGGGGCCAAGCACGAGGTGCAACTCCTCGGCAGCGGCGTGATCTTGCGGGAAGCTTTGCGGGCGCAACAGATTCTCGCCGACAAGTACAAGATCGCTTCGACGGTGTACAGCGTGACGAGTTACCAGATGTTGCGTAAGGACGCCATCGAGTGCGAGCGGGTCAACCGCCTGAACCCGACCGCCGCGCCGAAGCAGCCTTACGTGCAGCAAGTTTTGGGCGGCACGAAGGGTCCGATCGTCGCCACGACCGACCACATGCGGGCACTGGCGGAGCAAGTCGGCCCGTACCTCGGCGGCCGTCTGCTGGCCCTGGGGACCGACGGCTTCGGCCGCAGCGAGACGCGGGCGAACCTCCGCCGCTTCTTCGAGATCGACGCCGAGCACACGACCGTTGCCGCGTTGTCGGCGCTGGCGGCCCGCGGCGAGATCGACAAGAAGCTCGTCGCCACGGCCGTGAAAGACTTCGGGCTGAACCCCGACGCCCCGGCCCCCTGGACGGTCTAAGAATGAGTTTTTGCCGCAGAGACGCAGAGTCGCGGAGAAGACCAAAACTCGAATTTGGATT
>JAYTSV010000161.1:0-16903 GCA_043745465.1 Fimbriiglobus sp. | reverse complement strand
GCGAACCCGAAGCCGTTCGTTTGGGCGGCGACCGCCGACCTGATCCTGCGAAAGGTCGAGGACGTTTGCAAACGAACTTGCAATTCAGGACACTAGCTTAGGGTTGCCTCACGCGCGCCGTCGGAGCGCTCGGGTGGTATTTCGTCGTGCATGGTATAACCTCTTTCTGTTCGTAACGACTATACGAACGACATGGTTTCAGTACGTGACCGAGGTCGGAAATAGTAGCAATTCAACTTCGTCGTCGGAATTGGTTTGAAACTGGTAGTCTATGGCCAGCGCCGCCAAGTCGCGCGCGAAGGCGGCGTAATCCGGCCCCGCGCATCTGCAGGTGTTGACCCCGCATCCGTCGGCCACCGAGCCGAGGCAGGCAGGCAGGCGTAGACCTCGGGCCTGGAACTGAATTCGGGGACGCGGCGGATACCTTTTTGGGTGGGTGCGCCGCCTTAGGAAATGGGTGCTCTATCCCCCTGAGCTACGAGGGCAAATGGCGTGCTCGCCGTGGCTTCGGTGGGGGTTGCTTGCCGGCGGCGAACTCTACTGCCTGGTGAGTCATACTACCCCCTCGCCCGGTGGTCGCAAAGCCAGAACCGGCCGCACGGGGGCGGCGGCCGGGCTGTAGAATGGCGGGAGGAGTGAAAGGGCAATTTGCATGGCGACGGATTCCATCGACCCGCTGGACGTGGCCCGGGACCGCCTCGGCGAACCGGAGGCGAGCTACCGCGTCGGGGCCGGCCGCTTCTGGACCAAGTTCACCCTCGGGGCGGCGCTCGTCGCGTACGGCGTCGCGGCCAACCTGCTCGCCTGGCAGTTCGGCATCTGGGGCGTCGATCACACGACCCTGCTCGTCCTGTTCGCGCCGCCCCTCACCGGGCTGTCGATTCTCCGGCAGTTGTACGTCAGCCGGGGGTTGGCGTTCCACGTCTACCCGACCGGGCTGCTCCGCGTGCAGGGCCGGCAGGTGCAAGCCTTTCCGTGGGACGCACTCGCCGTCGTCGCGGTCCGGGCCGATCAGGCGACGGCCCTCGTCTTCGAGGACGGCGACCGGGTGACCGACTGCCGGCTCATCGTCGTCTCGCCGGTCCTCCGGTTGTCGTCCGCGGCCGTGACCCTGACGCGCGACGACGGCGAATACGCCGAGGTCACGGCAGCGATTGCGGACTACCCGGAGTTGGTCGAAGAAATCCTGTCGCGGACGTTCGCCGAGGCGTGGCCGCGGCTGCTCGCCGACCTGCGGACCGGCGGCGTGCGGGCCTTCGGCCCCTGGATTGCCACGCAATCGGGGCTTCGCTGCGAGGCCAAGGTGATCCCGTGGGCCGAGTTGACACTCGGTGGGATCGCGTCGAAGCAACTGACGATCGACCACCCCGGCGGGCGGCCCGGCCGGTGGACCGCCCCGCTGGAGTCGATTCTGTTCCCGCACCTCTTAATCGCGCTGCTGGCGGCGGCGCGACCCGCCCCCCTGGCGTAATGCGACGCGGCGGAGGATGAGTGCCGTGTCGCCGGTGGCGGTTGCTTCGCGCAGCACTGCTGGCGCTGACGCGCGGGCCTGCGCGATTTTTTGTCATGCACGAATGCGGGTGGTCGGGCGTGCGATTAACGCCCCGGGGTCTGGGCACTTTGCCGGTCTCCGGGGCGTTCGTCTTTTAAGCTAGTGGAATAACTCCGGCGTGCCGGCAGGGGGTAGGGACCGCGCAACCGCGCGGCGGGTCGTCGATGTTTCGTACAACTTTTCCGCCCGCCGTTACGTCAAGTACCGGGTGCAATCGTCGTAGCGTCCGTTGTCGCCCGTCGGAGTGCTCGGCCCGATCTCGTCAGGATAACGTCCCCGCCCTTGTTTCAAGGTGGCCTCTCGATATGGAAAGCTTCCTCCCGCTCGCGCGAGTCACCGGCCGCGCCCCGTCCCGCCGGTCCGCCCCGGCGAGCCTGCTGGCGCAGTTCCAGTTGCACAAGCTCGAAGAGCGCGTCGTCATGTCGAGCAGCATCCAGCTCAGCGGGACGGGCTGGAAACCGCTCGGACCGGGGCTGATTCTGGACTCGACGGCCGCAGTCCCCGGGCTGACGAACGCCGGCCGGGTGGACGCCATCGCCCACGCCCCGGTCCCGTTCGACCCCGCCAACCCCACGTACACCGGGCCGACCGACCCGGCCGACCCGACGTTCAGCCTGTGGAACACGTACTTCCTGGCGTTGCCCGGCGGCGGCGTCGCCCGGACCCGGGACGGGGGCTTGAACTGGCAGTTCGTCACGGACAACCTGCCGGTCAGTTCGTGGGCCAACGCCGACATTAACCGCAACCTGCACGTCGGGGCCATCGGCGTCTCGCCGCTGAATCGCAACCTCGTGTTCGCGGGCACCGGCGAAGTCGGCGGCGTGATCTTTAGCTACGCCGGCTCGGGCCTGCTGCGCTCGACTGACGGCGGGGATACGTGGACGCTGAACAAGGGTCCGGGGAACGATTTTTCCGGCTCCGCATTCGCCAAGTTCGTGTTCCACCCGACCGACCCGAACGTCATTTACGCCGTGGTGGACGCCAGCCTGACGCGGTACGAGACGACCGGCCAGAGCGGCGTCTACCGCACGATCGACGGCGGCGGAACCTGGGAGAAGATCACCGTCAACACGGGGGCTTCGTCGTTCTCCGGCGTGACCGACTTCATCCTCGACCCGACCTCCCCGAACGTCGGCTACGCCGGGATCGAGTCCTACGGCGTGGTCCGCACGGCGAATTTGCAGACCGGGACGGGCGCGACGGCGGTCTACACGGCTCCGGCGGCCATCAATTACTCGCTCACCCTGGGCGGCACCGGGACGCAACTGGCCGGCGGCTCGTTCGGCCAAATCCGCCTCGCCTTCGGCCTGGGGACGCCGAGCCAGCCGAGCCGGATTTACGCGCTCACGACCGGCGACCCGGTCCAGACGGCGACTCAGCTTTTCCGGTCGGACGACTCGGGCATCAACTACCGCCGCCTCGACCCGTTCCCCGGCCTCGGCACTTCGACGGCCACGCCACTCAACCAGGACCTGGGCACCTACGCGCTTACGCTCATCGCCGACCCGACCGCGCCCAATCGCATCTACGTCGGCGGCGAGGGCCGCGGCTCGGTTCAGGTGTTGACGAACGCGGACTATGACCCGGACAACACGACACAGTCGCCGAACTGGGTCAACCTGACGATCCCGCCGGGCGTCGGCGATGCGTATGTAAACGTACGTAGTATCGTCTTCGATGACACGGGCGTGAAGGACATCAACGGCCGCGCGTTGACTCCCGGCCGCCTCCTGTTGGCGACCGACTCGGGCGTCTACCGCTTCCAGGCTCCGGGCAATGCCGTCACGACCAACGTGAACTTCTTGAGCAACAACCTGGCGTTCGTCAACCTCAACGGCAACGTCGGCACGACGGCGTTGAACGCCCAGCAAGTGTTCGCCACCGGCCTGCCGCCGCGGGACGACAACCGCGCCATCCTCGGCACTTACGTCAACGGCACGTCGATTTTCCAGGACAACGGGCCGATCGCCCCGGCCGACCCGAACTACGCCAAGCTCTACGGACAGCAGCCGATTGCCGGGGCCGAAACCCGCGGCAACGGCGGCGAGACACTCTTCAACCAGATCGACCCGCAGCGCGTCTACCGCGTCACCAACCACACGAACTACCCGGAGTTCGGCACGCGGAATTACGAGACGACGGTCGGCGGTCTGTTCCAACGCTCGACCGACGGCGGCCAGACGTTCACGACCTCGGTCGGCGGAATCGTCAACCCTGCCCGGACCGCCCTGAACGTGGCGCTCCACCTCGACCCTTCGCCCCAGGTCGGGTCGCCGAACGCCACGCTGTACCTCGGCACGGACGCGGTGAACAGGAGTACCGACGACGGCCAGACCTGGGCGCAGTACGGTCCCGACCTGGCCTTCGTGACCAACACGCCCAACCCGCCCACCCGTCGGTCGCGGATCACGGCCATCGCCAACAGCCGGTTTAGCGCCCTGCCGTTGTACGTCGCCGTGGATTTCCGCACGAACGGCACGGTGTCCAACGGGCCGGCCCTGTACCGGTGGGACGGCGGCCCTGCCTGGACCAACGTGAGCCCAGGAACCATCAGTACCCTCCTTCCGCCAACGCCAGGTGCCCCGGGATTTCCGGTGTCGAACGACTTCAGCAACGATTCGGGCATTCTCACCGGCGACATCACCGACATCACCGTGGACCCGACGAACTCGCGCATCGTTTACATCGTCCGGGACTCCACGGGCATCGGCACGACCGGGGCGCGGCGAGTCTACCGCACCACCGACGGCGGTTTTAACTGGACTGACATCGGTGGGAACCTGCCGGCGACGACCGCGACCGCCGACGGCCTGCGCATTTACTCCATCGCGCTCGACCCAAACCGCCTCAACATTAACCCCGGCAACCCCAGCGACCCCGTCAACCAGACCGACGACAACGTGTACCTCGGCACCTCGACGGGGGTCTGGAAGCTCACAGACCCAGTGAACTCGACGACCTGGACGCGGGTCGGCGGCACCGGCGGCGGCTTTGCCTCGACCGGCACCGACCTGGTCGCCGGGGCACTGCCCGACGTGATGGTCCGGGACGTGAAGTTGAACACGACGACGGGCGTTTTGAACGCCTCGACCTTCGGCCGGGGCATCTGGCAGATCCAGATTCGCCCGTACATCCGCGGCCTCGTGTACGACGACACGACCGGCAACGGCACCCTGGACGCGGCCACGCCGACCGTCCCGGCCGACAAGATTTTCCCCGGCGCGGTCGTCGTCGCCAACGACGTGATCCCGAACCCACCGGTGCAGTTCGCCAACACGACCACCGCCGCGAACGGCGAGTGGGTGTTCCGCAGCCTGCCGACTTCGACGTACTCGTTCGTCCCGGCCGACGCCAGCACGAACCTGATCGACACGGCGACCCGCTTCTACTTCACATCGAACCCGATCGTGGCCCCGGTCAACCCGACCACGACGACCAACGGTCAGAACCTGTTCCTGTTCCGCCGCATTTCCATCAACGGCAAGGTGTACGAGGACGCCAACGGCGACGGCTCGCTCGGGGCCACGGAGAACCCGGGCGTCGGGTACACCGTCCAACTTTACGCCCCGGCCGGCACGCTCGACCCGGTGAACAAGGTGCTCGTCGCCCAGGTCACGTCGGACGTGAACGGCAACTACACCTTCCTCGGCGTCGGGCCGTTGCGCGACCTGGCCGTCGGCCCGGCCACGCCGTTCGCCAGCGGATACCAGGTGGTGCTGTCGAAGCTCAACTACCAGATGACCGAGACCCCGGTCCCGACCGGCGTGCTGTTCAGCGGTCTGAATCTGACCGACGCGGCCAACCAGAAGCTGACGCGGATCGGGGCGTTCCGCCTCGGCCAACTCTCGGGCAAGGTGTTCGACGACACCAACGGCGACGGCGCGCTGAATAACGCCGAAGTCGGCACGGGCGGGTTCACCGTCAACGTGACCGACGCGGCGACCAACAAGCTCGTGGCCACGACGGTGAGCGCCGCCGACGGCAGCTACGCCTTCGGCGACCTCGTCACCACGCTGCGGGCCGGCAGCTACAACATCCAGGTCGTGGACAAGGCCGGGTTCGTCCGCACGACCCCGATCCAACCCCCGCAGTTCGTCCAGAGCGGGACGAACACGACCGGCATCAACGTCGGCGAATTCGGCGCGGCGAGCATCTCGGGCAACGCCTTCGAGGACGTGAACGGCAACGGCGTCCGCGACGCCGGGGAGACGAACGCGCAACCCGGCGTGACCGTCTCGCTCATCGACCCCCGGACCAAAACCGTCGTCCAGAGCACGGTGACCGACGGCCTGGGCAACTACACGTTCACCGGCCTCTTCCCGCTCGACCTGAACGGGAACGCGGCCCCGTACCTCGTCGAATTGACCGCCCCGCTGAACTCGCTCGCGCAGACGATCGCCGACCCGGCCGTGACCCTGCGGAGCAGTTCCGCGAACGTCGCGGACCTGCCGCTGTTCGTGCGGACCACCGTGACCGGGTTCGCCTTCGAGGACGTGAACGGCAACGGCGTCCGCGACCCCGGCGAACCGGGCCTGGCCGGCGGGTCGGTGTCCCTGTTGAACTCCGCCACCGGCAAGGTGGTGCAGTCCACGAACACCGACGGCGCGGGGAATTACACCTTCACCGGCGTCGGCCCGATCTTCGGCCCGGTCCCGTTCCGCGTCGGGGCCAACCCGGTCGGGTTCGTCCAGACGACGCCCAACCCCCCGGACTTCACGGTCACCAGCAACACCCCGGTCACCGTGCCGGTGGACATCGGCCTGTTCCGCCTCGCGGCCTTCACCGGCACCGTGTTCGACGACGCGGACGGCAACGGCACCTTCAACACCGGCGAGTTCGGGGTCGCCGGCCGGATCGTCCAGCTCATCAACGCCGACACCCTCGCCGTCGTCGCCTCGACCGTGACCGACGGCAACGGCAACTACTCGCTGACCGCCGGCGCGGGCCGGTTTATCGTCCGCGTGCCGACCACCGGCGGGTTCGTCCAGACCACGGCCAACCCCGCCGCCGTGACCACGACGAGCGGGTTGACGGTCCCCGGTGGCAACTTCGGCGTGTTCCAACTCACGACCGTGACCGGGAACGTCTTCAACGACCTGAACGGGAACTCGATCCGCGACACCGAGCCGGGCCTGGTCAACTGGACGATCGAACTCGTCAACGCGGCCACGAACGCCGTCGTCGCTTCGACTTCGACGGACAATACCGGGTTCTTCTCGATCTCGGGCATCGGGCCGGGCAATTACATCGTCCGCGAAGTCTTGCAAGGGGGCTTCGTCGCCTCCACGCCGGTCGCGCAAACCTTCTCGGCGACGAGCGGCACGCCGACGACCTTCACCTTCGGCAACTTCCTGCCGACCACGATCAGCGGGACCGTTTACGAGGACTTGAACCGGTCGAACACGTTCAACGCCGGAGACGTGCCGTCGGCCGGGTGGACCGTGCAACTGACGCGGCCGGGCGGCATCCTCGTGGCGTCGCTCTTGACCAACGCCCAGGGGACGTTCAGCTTCGCCAACCTGCCGCCGGGCACGTACACCGCCCGGGTGCTCAACCGTCAGGGCTTCATCGTCCTGAACAACGGCACCCAGACGGTGACGATCACCAGCGGCACGCCCGCTGTTCTGGCCCAGATCGGCGTCTTGAAGCTCGGGTCGCTGACCGGGACGGTCTACCTCGACTCGAACCGCAACAGCCGGTTCGACGCGTTCGAGCGGGGCCTGGTCAACGGCGTCGTCCAACTCCTCGACAGCAACGCCCGGGTGGTGGCGACGGCGACGACCGACGCCAACGGCCGGTACACTTTCCTGGGCCTACAAACCGGGACGTACAGCGTCCGCCTGCAGACCGCCCCGCCGGGCTTCGGACTCACGGCGTCCGGCAGCACGGTGTTGACCGCGACGACCTCCGTCGGTTCGACGAGTCCGGACAACGCGATCACCGGGCTGAACTTCGGGCTGATCGGCCGCCGCCGGTACGCGGTCGCCGCCGACGGCGGTGGCGGCCCGCGGGTGCAGGTGTACGACGCCCTGTCGAACGCGCTACTCCAGGACTTCTTCGTGTACGAACTCGGCTTCACCGGCGGCGTGCGGGTGGCCGAGGCGGACGTGAACGGGGACGGGATCGACGACCTGATCGTCGTCCCGGGCAAGGGGGGCGGCCCGCGGGTCCGCGTCCTGAGCGGCGTGGACGGGTCCGAGTTGTACAACTACTTCGCCTATGAGCCGAGCTTCACGGACGGCCTGTTCGTGACCGCCGCCGACGTGGACGGGGACGGGTTCGCCGACATCATCACCGGCACCGACTCCGGCGGCGGGCCGCGGGTCACCGTGTTCAGCGGCAAGACCGGCGTCATCGTGGCCGACTACTTCGCCTACGACTCGAACTTCCGCGGCGGCGTCCGCCCCGGGGCCGCGGACACGGACGGGAACGGCGTCGCCGAGATCATCACCGCGCCCGGCGTCGGCCTCGGCCCGAAGGTCAAAGTCTTCGGCGGCGGGAACTTCCGCGAACTCGGCAGCTTCGACGCCTTCGACCCGGCGTACACGGGCGGCCTGTACATCGCCAACGCGACCGCCGACCCGGCCACCGGCCGCGCCGACATCGTGGTCGGCAGCGGCGTCGCCTACCCGACGGCCCCGGTGGTCCGCACCTTCGACGGCGTCAACTTCGGCATGAAGGCCGAGATCGAAGCCTTCCCGTCCGGCGGCTCGACGGACGGGTACACGAGCGAGGTCCGCGTGGCGTCGTTCGACCGCAACGGCGACAACTTCCCGGACATCGCCATCGCCAGCGGGTCCGGCTCGTCGTCCCGCCTCCGCTTCGTGGACGGCCGGAACTTCCGCCAGATCGGCGAGGAAGTGAACCCCTACGAGGCGGCCTTCTTCGGCGGCATCTTCATCGGCTAAGCCGACTGCGGAGTTGGGATTGCCAAATGAAACCCATCGAGCGGCCCGCTGACGCGGGCCGCTTTTACGCGCCGGACGCCCGCTCCGTCCGGTTGTCGCCATCGGTGCCACCCGGTAAACGGACACCGACGTTCCTCGGTGTTCAACCCAGCCCCGGTGGTCCCCTCGTGATGAAACTCGGGTCGCGCGCCTCGTGCGCTTCACTTCTGGCGGTCGCGTTCGGCCTCCTCCCGGCCTCCGAGGTTCGCGCGGGCGAGCCGCTCCGGGAAGGGGAAATGGCGGGCTACCTGTTGGTCCCCCACGAAAAGGTGCCGGACAAGTACAACGCCGGGTTTTCGATGTACGTGGCGGCCTGGCCGCTCGTGAAGGAGTACCCGGGGAACCGCTTCCAAACCGGCTTGTTCGGCACCTGGATGTTCGCCCATTACTCCGGCCCCAAGCCGGCCAATCACTATTCGGACGTGGAGGGCGGCCTGGGCTGGTGGCGGGACACGCGGTTCGCCACCGAGACGCCGAAGTTCATCATGGGCGGGGTGCGCAAGAACTTCGATCAGTGGGCCAACGGCCCCGGTGCCGGCAAGGGGCGGGACTGGGACAAGCCGCAGGGCAAGTACGGCATCGCCCAGCTCAGCCCCTGGGTGCTCTGGCCCGCCGACGGCCTCAACCTGAAGCAAGGCACGTGCGGGCAACTCGTCGGCTACGGCTACCTGCCGCTGCCGCTGACCGACCCGAAGCCGGTCACCGCCGGCAAGGACGTTCCGACCGGGGACCAGTCGTGGACGCTGTTCCTGAACACCGGCAACTTCAAGGGGCCGGTCGCTTTCTTCACCCCCTACTTTTGGTCCAGCGCGTCCGTCGAACACCCGAACGTGTCGGGCCTGATGCTGGACAGCCGGCCGTCCGACCCGAACAAGGCCCTGCAGATGGAGACGCAACACGTCCCCAGCGTCCAGGCCGTGGACGCCAAGGGCGACACCTACGCCCGCGTCGCGCCGACCTCGTTTCCGCGCAACCCGAAGGGCGACTCGCCACTCGTCCACCGGCTGACCGCCTACGACAAGGCGGCCCTGTGGGACTCCGTCAAGACGTGGTTCGCGGGCGGGCCGGCGGCGACCGGGGCGATCGACGCCAAGGGGTCCGCACAGCACACCTTTCAGCGGAAAGGCGGATCGACCTGGAAGATTTACGCGGGGGACGTGCCCAAGGACAAGAAGGTGTCCCTGGCCTGGGATTCGTTCGCCACGCCCGAGGCACTGGACGCGCACACCTACGGCTACAAGTGGAACTACGACCTCGTGACCAAGACCGACACGAAGGACGGTTCACTGGCCACGCTGCCCGAGTACTACAAACTCGCCAAGGACGAGAAGGACAAGCCGCAGTGGGTCGTGGTCCCGGCGAAGGACGTGCCCGCCGAAACCGGGCTGGCCGCGCACCAATTCCGCCGGCCGCCTGGCAAACCCAGCGAAGCCTACGTGACCCCGGACGCCGCGAAGAGTTCGTGGAAGAAGCCCGGCCCCGTCGCCGGCCCGTTCCAGGTCCGGCCGGGGGACGGCAGCGTCGTCACGTACTCGTGGTACCGGTTCGCCGACCAGCCGGCGCTACTCAACGCGGACCTGACCGACGCCGAGCGCGAAGCGATTCAAAAGCGCGTCGAGAAGCTCCACCGGAGCTGGACGAGGGACCGCGAATACCTGGCGGCCCCGACGATCGGGGCGCTGGCCGACATCGACCCGGCCCTGATCGTCACCCCGCCGCCTGGGTTCGAGGCCGGCTACGTTCCCATCGTCACGAGACAGGCCGCCAAAGAATAGTGCCCGCCCTGCCACACCACGACCGGGGCCGCGCGAGCAAGACCGAGACCCGGTCGGCGGTCGAGACGTAAAAACGGCCCGCAGATGCGGGCCGCAGTTCAATCCGCAATTCCCAACAGGGTTACTTGCCCTTCTTGGCGAGGACGACCTTGTTCTTGGCCGGGCCGGCGTCGCGGACGATGCCGTGGGTGCTGCCGTACTTGTTCGTCGGGCGGACGATGATGTACGCGCCGTTGTGCCCGGGGATCGCGCCGCGGACGAGGAGCAGGTTGTTCTCCACGTCGATGCGGACGACGGCGAGGTTGCGGATGGTCACGCGGGTGTTGCCGTACTGGCCGGCGCGCTTGAGGCCCTTCTTGGGGCGACCGCTACCGCGGTTGCTGGCGAGCGACGAGGTCGAGCCGGCTTGCCGGTGGACCTTCTTGGCCCCGTGCGCGGCGGGCAGGCCGTGGAAGCCGTGGCGGCGCATAACGCCCTGGTAGCCGCGGCCCTTGGTCGTGCCGATGACATCGACGGCCTTGACGGTGCCGAACACGTCCGACACGGCCAGCTTTTCGCCGACCTTGACCGTCGGGGCGTCCACGCGGAACTCGCGGATGAAGCGTTGCGGCTCGCAGTCGGCCTTGGCCAGGAGTTGCACGCCGCCCTTGAGGCGGGCTTCCTTCCGCTTGGACTTGAGGCCGGAGGCGACGTGGCCTTGTTCGGCGCGGATGGCGTTCTTGCGGGGCTTGTCCTTGAACCCGAGTTGCACGGCCGAGTACCCGTCGCGGTCGGCGGTGCGGATTTGCAGCACGGGGCACGGCCCGAGTTGGAGGACGGTCACCGGTTCGACGAGGCCGTCCTTGTCGTTGTACACCTGGGTCATCCCGACCTTCGTCCCGAGCAGACCGAGCGCCATGACAAACCCCGAACCGTGTTGCGTAGAGTGTGAGAAACGGCCGACCGCGCCCGCAGGCGTGCCCTGGCGAAAGTACCACTATATCGCCCCGACCCTACTCGTCAAACGGAGAGTGCCGAGTGCCGAGTGCAAAGTGCAGAATCCCGAGCCGTTGTCGTGGAGCCTTCGGGGGATTTTGCGTTCCCGCCCGACGTTTTGCACTTTGCACTCGGCACTTTGCACTCTCGATACGCTCGCCCGGCGGCCGATACGAACTCTAGCTTTTTCGTCGTCAGGGGTTCGACCATGCGGATCGGCACGCGCTTACTCACGGCCCTCACCCTCGTCGCCGGCGTCAACGCCCTCGGCTCCGCCCAGGCCCCGCGGCTCGAAGACTTGCTCGCCCGCAAGCCGGTCCACCCGGTCACGGTGACGACGCCGATCGCCGCCGAACTGGCCGGCTGCCGGGTCGAACCGGTCACCTACCCGAAGCCCTCGACGGCCACCGGCACGGTCGTCAAGGACGCCCAGGGCCGGACCGTCCGCCAGTTCATCGACAGCACCGGCCGGGGCACGCCGAACCTCGTCTACTTCTACCACAACGGCGTCGAGGCGTACCGCGAGATCGACGCTAACGGCAACGGCAAGCCCGACCAGTTCCGCTGGCTCGGCGTCAACGGGGGCAAGTGGGGCGCGGACACCGACGAGGACGGCACCATCGACGTGTGGTACGTCCTGTCGCCCGAAGAGTTGAGCCAGGAAGTGTTCGCCGCCCTGCAGACGCGCAACGCCAAGCGGTTCGAAGCCCTCCTGCCGACGGCCAAGGACTTGCAGGCGCTCGGCCTACCCCCGGCCGAAGTCGAGAAGCTGTTGCAGCGCAGTTCCGGGGCCGTCAAGCGCTTCACGGCCACGGCGGCCGCGCTAACGCTGACCGAGAAGTCGCGGTGGGTCCACGTCGAGTTGGGCCTGCCGAACGTCGTCGCGGCGGACACCTTCGCCGGCCGGGACGACCTCGTCAAGCAAGGCTCGGCGCTCGTGCTGTTCGAGAAGAGTGACGGCAAGGCGGACGTGTTCACGGTCGGCGAAATGGTCCAGGTCGGCAAGGCGTGGAAGCTGATCGACGGGCCGTCGCCGGGGGCCGTGCAGAACGCCCCGGCGGGGACGGTGGGCGGGGCCAACGTGGCCGCCCTCCCGCCCGAAGCCCAGCCGCTGTTGACGAAATTCCAGGGTGTTAAGCCGGCGGCGGACGCGGCCGACGTGCGCCGCTACCACCTCGAACGGGCCGAGATATTGGAGAAGATCGTCGCGCTGACCAAGGGCGACGACCAGCAGCCGTGGCTGAAGCAGGTGATCGACGCCTACGCCTACGCCGCCGCGGCCGGAACGAACGCCGCCGACAGTGCGGTGGCGATGGGCCGCTTGAAGGAGTGGGCCGGCATCATCGCCAAGGACGCGCCGAAGTCTAGCGCCGCCGCCTACGCGGACTTCCGCACGGCCAGCGCCGAGTACACGGTGCGAATGCGGTCGGCCAAGGAGGCCCAGATCGGCGACGTGCAGAAGTGGTGGCGGGACCAGCTCGAAGCCTTCGTCACGAAGCACCCGGCCGCCGAGGACGCGCCGGAGGCGATGATGCGGCTGGCCGACGGGCACGAGTTCACCGGCCGCGACGGGGAGGCCGCCGCCAAGGTGTGGTACGAGAAGCTCGCCGCAAACTACCCCGGGCACCCGAACGCCGCCAAGGCCCAGGGGGCGGTCCGCCGGCTCACCAGTGACGGCCAGGCGTTCGTGTTGCCGAGCGCGAACACCCTGGACGGCAAGGCGTTCAACTTCGCCGCGACCGCCGGCAAGCCGACCTTCGTCTACTACTGGGCGAACTGGGACCCCAACCCGGACGAGCAGCAGCGCGTCGTCTCGAACTTGAAGGCCATCGCCGAACTGACCAAACTATACGGCGACAAGGTGAACATCGTGACGATTAGCCTGGACGACGAGCCGGGCCGGGCGATGCAGGCGGTCAACGCGGCCGGCCTGCCCGGGGCGCACCTACACCTGCCCGGCGGCACCGACCGCTCGCCCCTGGCCGTCGCCTACGGCATCCAGACGGTCCCCTACGCTTTCCTGCTCGACAAGGCCGGCAAGGTCGTCAACCGCAACGCCCAGTCCAGCCCCGCGCTCAAAGACGAGATCGAGAAGCTGCTCAAGTAACTGCGATTTTGTTAGCCCGACGCGCTAGCGAAGATCGACCGGTCGTCGATTGTGCAGGGGGCCATTGACTGTACGGTCGTCGTCCGCGAACATACTCATCGACCGGTCGACCCTCGCTAGCGCGTCGGGCTAACAAGATTCGCCTGCGGCGGAGTCCACGCAATGCCGACGCGAATCCTGGTTCTGGCGGCGCTCTTCCTGCCGGCCGTAGCACCGGCCGCGGAACCGGGGAAGCCGAACGTCCTGCTCATCGTCGCGGACGACCTGGGCTTCTCCGACCTCGGGTGTTACGGCGGCGAGATCGCCACGCCGAACCTCGACGCCCTGGCCGCCAATGGCCTGCGGTTCACGCAGTTCTCGAACACGGCCCGGTGCTGGCCGTCGCGCGCCGCCATCCTGACCGGGTACTACGCTCAACAGGTCCGCCGCGACACCGTGCCCGGCGTCAAGAGCGGCACGGCGGGCACTCGGCCGGACTGGGCGCGGCTGCTCCCGGAAATGCTGAGGCCGCTCGGCTACCGGGCGTACCACTCGGGCAAGTGGCACGTGGACGGCAAGCCGCTGGCGAACGGCTTCGACTACTCGTACAGCCTGGACGACCACGACCGGCACTTCGCGCCGAAACTCCACACCGAGGACGGCAAGCCGCTGCCGCCCGCCGACGCGAAGTCGGGCTACTACTCCACGACGGCCATCGCCGACCACGCCATCAAGTGCCTGACGGAGCACGCGGCGAAGTCGCCCGGGACGCCGTTCCTGGAGTACCTGGCGTTCACCGCGCCGCACTTCCCCGTGCAGGCGTCGGCCGCGGACATCGCCCCGTACCGCGGGACGTACCTGGCCGGCTGGGACGCGCTGCGCGACGAGCGCTGGCGGCGAATGCAGACGCTCAAGATCGGCGGCACGGCCCTGGCGGCCGTCGAGCGCGACATCGGCCCGCCGTATGCCAACCCGGAGGCGATGAAGAAGCTCGGCCCGAACGAGTTGAACCGGCCGCTGGCGTGGGCGGAGTTGACCGCGGACCAGCGGGCGTTTCAGGCCGGGAAAATGGCCGTTCACGCGGCGATGGTCGCCCGCATGGACCTCGAAATCGGCCGGGTGATTGCCCACCTCCGGGCGACGGGTGCGCTCGCCAACACGCTGGTCTTCTTCCTGTCCGACAACGGCGCGAGCGCGGAGATCATGGTCCGCGGGGACGGCCACGACCCGCACGCCGAGTGCGGCACCGGGGCGACCTTCCTGAGCATCGGGCCGGGCTGGTCGGGCCTGGCCAACACGCCCTTCCGCCGGCACAAGACGTGGGTCCACGAGGGCGGCATTTCGACCCCGCTGATCGTCCACTGGCCGGCCGGCATCCCCGCCCGCGGCGAACTCCGGGCGACCCCGGGGCACGTCATCGACCTGGTGCCGACGGTCCTCGTCGCGGCCGGCGGGCAGCCGGCGACGACGTGGCAAGGCCGGCCGGTCCCGCCCGCCCCCGGCAAGAGCCTGCTCCCCGCCTTCGCCAAAGACGTGACGGTTGCCCGCGACTCCTTGTGGTGGCTGCACGAGGGCAACCGCGCCCTGCGCGTCGGCGACTGGAAGATCGTCGCGGCCGGCAAAGCTAGCCGGTGGGAACTGTACGACGTGAGTGCCGACCGGTCCGAGTCGCGCGACCTTGCGTCGGACAAGCCCGACAAGGTGCGGGAATTGGCAGCGATCTGGGAGAAACAGACCGCCGAGTACGCGGCGCTCGCGGCCCAAAAGTGAGATCGACCGGGCGTTACGCGGTTCGGGGCAGGACGACGACCTCGAACGGGACGCGGCTGACTTGCACCTGGTTCAGGCCGACGCTCAGGACGCCGTTGATCACGCCGGCCGGGCTTTCCCACGGCACGTGCACGTCGAACTTGCTGGGCTTCGACTGGCCGACCCAGGGGAAGTTCACCAGCGACCGCGCGACCGCGGCGTTAACGACGGACAGGTGCAGCCCCACCGGGCTGCCGCGCGGGACCAGTTTGCCGGCGTACCCCGTGGCCAGCAGGTCGGCGTCCGAGGTGAAGGCGCGGGAGATCGTGCAGACGCTGGCGAAGCTGTCCGGCGGGTGCGAGTAAACGTGGAACTGGTACGTCTGGCCTGGGACCAACTTGGCCGGGCCGAACAGGCTGAACTGGACGATGTCTTGGGGCGGCTGCCAGGTGAGCAGCGCGCGGACGCGGCTCCAGAAGGTGCGGGCCAACTTCGGCACCGGGGGCCGGCGGACGGGACCGAGTTCCCGGACGATGGGACCGTCCGGGGTGGCCACCCAGTTAATGGGGGTCGGCGGCAGGCCGACGGCCGGCAGGGAGGCCGCCCCCCGCCCCGGCGGCGCGGCCGCGACGGGCGTGGGCGGAGCCGCCGGGGCGCGGCCTTGCAACACGATCTGCCGGATCGGCTCCGACTGCAGGACCACTTCGGTCAACCCTTCGGGGATCGGCGCGGGCGGCGGGACGGGCGGGGCCGTCCGGGCGACCCCGCCGGCCTTGATGACGCCGCTCTCTCGGGGGGTTTCGGGCGGGTCGTGCAGGTCGAAGTTCACCGTCTCCGCGTCCTCGACGATGAACGGCGACCGACCTGCCGACGCGCTGGACCGGCCGCCGTGCGGCAAGCCGGTCGCCCCGAAATCGGGCACGTCGGACGCCTGCTGACCCAGGCCCGAGGTCGGACCGGCCGGCCGCGTGCCCCCGGTCCGCGGCGTCGGCAGGTCGGCCGGGGAAAGGGTCGCGGCCTCGGGCACCGTCTCGTACAAGGCGGACACGAGCAGGTTCAGGTCGGTCGGCCGATCTTCGGGCGACTTCCGCAGCAGGTGTTCGACGAGGTGCGACAGGCCTTCGGGCACCCGCGGGTTCCGGGCCGCCACCGGCAGGGCGTCGAGCGTCTGGTGGGCGATCATCTTGTCCACCGCGTTGCCGTCCGGGAACGGGTAGACGCCGGTGAGCAGGTAGTACAGCACGCACCCGACGCTGTACAGGTCGGCGGCCGGCGTGCGGGCGGCGGGGTTGGCGAGCGTTTCGGGCGGCGTGCAGTCGATCATACTCATCGCCACGTTGGCCGTGGAGATGGTGTCCATGAGCGACTCGCCGTCGGCGATGTTCTCGCTCAGGATCGCGCCGATGCCGAGGTCCAGCACGCGGGCCTTGTGGTCCGGGCCGAGGAGCAAGTTCGACGGCTTGATCAGGCCGTGGGCGATGCCGGCGGCGTGGCACGCGGCCAACCCCTGCAGCGCCTCGGCGACGAACCGGACGGCGTGCGCCGGGGCGAGCGGCCCGGTCCGGCGGACGAGGCTCTCGAACGTCTCCCCCTCGACGAACGGCCAGACGAGGTAGTGCGACCCGCCGGCCGTGTCGATGTCCACGAACGGGACGAGGGCCGCCTGGGCCGGCATGGCGGCGAACGCGGCCACCTGCCGCTTGGCCTGGATGACGTTCCACAAGCTGCGCAGCGGCAACAGTTTGACGGCGAACCGCTGGCGGGTGTCGGTGTGGACGGCGCGGTACACGGTGCCCAGGCTGCCGCTCCCGACCGGTTC
>JAYTSV010000160.1:0-4467 GCA_043745465.1 Fimbriiglobus sp. | reverse complement strand
TGACGACCTACGACGGCAACGACGGTGCCCCCGCCGGCAGCTACCGAGTCACCGTCGAACTTTGGCTCGCCGGTGCCCGCTCGGACGACCCGCCGACGAACCGCCTCAGCCAGAAACTCGCCAGTCCGGAAACCTCGCACTTAACCGCAACCGTTCTTACCGCCCCGACGACCCTCCAACCCTTTGCCTTGAAGCGCTAATTCCGCACCCACTCTTGGAGATTCGACCATGAAGCGTTCCCCGTTCCCCCGCCGCGGCTTTACCCTGATCGAACTGTTGGTGGTCATCGCTATCATTGCGATTTTGATCGGGCTGCTGTTGCCCGCCGTACAAAAGGTCCGTGAGGCGGCGGCCCGCATGAGCTGCTCGAACAACTTGAAGCAGTTCGGCATCGCCTTTCACGCCTACCACGACCCGAACGCCGGCCTGCCGAGCAACCTGCGGCCGGCCGCGGCCAGCACCGTCCGCGTCCGTTGGGCGACCTTGACGCTGCCGTACATCGAGCAGGACAACGTCTTCCGCGCCTACGACCAGACGATCAACTGGCACCTCCAGCCGATCGCGGCGACGCGGATCAAGACCTTCGAGTGCCCCTCGGCCCCGAACGGCACGCTCGCGGACGGTGCCCCGGACACCGGCTGGACGAACATCGTCGCGAACGGCGACTACGCCGGGATTTACGGGGTCGATCCGCAGCTCTTCACGCTCGGCCTCGTGGACGCGAACTCGGCCAAGGTCGATAACGGGGCGATCTCGAAGACGGTAAAGTTGAACTTCGCCAGCTTCACGGACGGCCTGTCGAACACGATTCAACTGACCGAGTCCGCCGGCCGGCCGAACCGCTACGTCAACGGCAAACTCGTGACGACGGCGGCGGGGGTGAGTCGCGTCAACGGCGGCGGTTGGTGCCGCCCGGCCTCGGAGATTGCGCTCCTGCGTGGCTCGACCGCCGACGGGACCACTTACCCCGGCCCCGCCGGGATCAACGCGACCAACGGGCAACTGCTCAACGGCTACCCGGACGCCTACTACGGCACCGACGGCACCGGCCAGATTTACGCCTTCCACACGGGGGGTGCGAACGCCCTGATCGCCGACGGCTCGGTCCGCTTCCTGCGGTCGAGCACCGACATCCGCGTCCTGGCGGCCCTGGTCAGCCGCAACGGCGGGGAAACGTACCAGGCGGATTAACGCCCAATCGATTGCATCCGGCCCCGCGAACGATTACAACCACTGGCGTGAACCCCTCCCGATTTCGGAGTGATGGTATGCGTCAGTGGTTGTTCGCGTTGGTGGCGTCGCTCGGCTTCAGTACCGCCGGGTTCGCCGCCGACCCGTGGCTGACCTTCGAGGGCACGAAGGGGCCGGGTTGGGGCAAGCACGTCGTCCTCATCAGCGGCGACGAGGAGTACCGCTCCGAAGAAGCCCTGCCGATGCTCGCCAAAATCCTGTCCACCCGGCACGGCTTCAAGTGTACGGTCCTGTTCGCCATCGACCCCAAGGACGGCACGGTCGCGCCCAACGTGACCGACAACATTCCCGGCCTCGAAGCGCTGAAGACCGCCGACCTGATGCTCGTGTCGCTCCGCTATCGGACGCTGCCGGACGAGCAGTTCCAGCACATCGCCGCGTACCTCGACGCCGGCAAGCCGGTCGTCGGCCTGCGGACTTCGACGCACGCTTTCAAGCCCGGCACGAAGGGCATGTTTGCGAAGTACAACTCGAACGCCTTCGGCAAGCAAATCCTCGGCGAGACCTGGGTCGATCACCACGGCCAGCACGGCAAAGAGGGCACCCGCGGCCTGTTCACCGACGCCGGCAAGGCGCACCCGATCCTGCGCGGCGTTACGCCCGGCAGCGTCTTCGGCACGTCGGACGTGTACACCATCAACCTTCCGCTCGCCGCGTCGGCTGCGGCGCTGGTGCTGGGCGAAGTGACCGAGACGTTGAAGCCCGACTCGAAGGCGGTTGCCGGCAAGAAGAACGACCCGATGATGCCGGTCGCCTGGACCAAGACCTACGGCGACGAGGGCAAACTCGGCCGCGTCTTCACGACGACGATGGGCGCGTCCCAGGACTGCGAGTTCGAGGGCACGCGGCGGATGTTCGTCAACGCCTGCTTTTGGGCCGCCGGTTTGGAGGAACATATCCCGGCCGCGACCGACGTGACCTACGTCGGCGACTTCAAGCCGACCGCGTTCCGCTTCAAGAAAGACGCCGAGTGGAAGCCGGGCAAGTTCCCGGCCGACTACGCGAAGTAACGGGGAAACCTCACCCCCCCGGCCCCCTCTCCGAAACGGAGAGGGTGAGCAAGAGAGTTGCGGTCGTTGACTGAAACCCACTTGCTCCCCTCTCCGCGTCGGAGAGGGGCCGGGGGTGAGGTCTCGGCCCCCGGCGGGAAAGCGACCTCACCCCCCCGGCCCCCTCTCCGAAACGGAGAGGGGGAGCAAGAGAGTTGCGGTCGTTGACTGAAACCCACTTGCTCCCCTCTCCGCGTCGGAGAGGGGCCGGGGGTGAGGTTTCTTCACACCATCGGCAGGTGGTCCTGGCCGGGCCGTTCCGGCGTGAGGTTGACCGGGGCGATCGACCCTTTCGACCCGAGGACGACGGACATCAGGTTGTCGTTGCCGACCGGGTGGGGCAGCGCGAAGAGTTCGCCGTACATGAAGCCGCACCGCGCCCCGTTGACCGCGGCGTGGGCGCTGACGAAGTGCTTGACCTTGGCGAACCGCTCGGCGTCGAACTGCGACTCGTAGGCTTCGATCGACGCCAACTTTTGCTCGATCGTGTCGGCGATGTCGATGACGAAGGTCGAGTGCCAGTGCCGCTGCTCGGCGTCGGTCGGGAAGAGGGCGTAGACGAGGTGCGGGACGCGGTACGGAGCCTCGCCGCCGAACCGGTCGTCCCACTTCGTCAGTTGGGAGTAGAACCGCGACGCCTCGGCGATGAGGTGCCCCTGGTGGTGGTCCGGCGACGCCGCGGGCGTCCGGCCGGCCCCGGCGATGAGTACCTTCGGCTGGTACTTGCGCAACTCCGTGGCGACGCGGTAGCGCGCCTCCGGCCCGTCCATCAGTACGCGGTTCGGCAGGCCCAAATTCACGCGGACCTGAACGCCGAGGGCGACCCGCGCGGCCTCCGCTTCGAGCTTGCGCTTTTCGGGCGACCCGCGCGGCGTCGGCTCGCCCGAAGTCATGTCGAAGATGCCCACCCGGTAGCCCTGGTTGACGAGTTTGGCGAGGGTGCCGCCGCACAGGATTTCGAGGTCGTCCGGGTGCGGGGCGATGGCGACAACGTCGAGGTGCTGGCTGGTGGGCATCGGAACTCTCGGAAGGCGGGACGCGGCTGACGACTCCGTCATAATATCCACTGGTGGCCCCTTGTCCGATCCGGGAAAGCGGTTATCTTGCGAGTGGGCTGAGTGGCGGAATGGCAGACGCAGTCGACTCAAAATCGACCGACGCAAGTCGTGTGGGTTCAAGTCCCTCCTCAGCCATATTTTGAAGAGTATCAGACGTACCCGAGCGGACTGGAACGCACTCAACCCCTATACCCTGTAGGGTTTGTGTGACTTCTAGTCCGCTCAAGTCGTCTTGAGACTGCACCGCGAACTACACCAACTTTGCACCGACTACACCGCATTCTGCACCGCCTGTAGCACCTCCGGGGCCGTCGATCCCGGCCGCCCGCTCGACGTGGCGGTCCTGCACTTGCAGGTAGTGGCCGACGGCGATCTTTTCCGTGTGGCCCATCCACGCCGTCACCGCCTGGATGGGAAAGTCGTTGGCCAAATCCGTCGCCTTGCTGGCCCGCTGGTTGTTGAACAGTCGCGGCCACGGCTCCAGCCCGGCCCGCAGGACGAGCTTGCGGAACGGGCTGCTCAGCCCGACCGCCTCCCACCGGCCCGTCGCGGCGAACCTCGCGTAGTATTCGCCGGGCACGACGTACTCGGCCCCCTCGGCTGCCGAAGCGAAGGCCCGCTCCAGGTGCGGGCGGAGTTCTTTGAAGATCGGCACGACCCGCCAGCCCTTGCCGTGGTGCGCCGTCTTGTCGCTCCGCACGGTCATCCGGCCCGTCTCGAAGTTGACGTGCTCCCAGCGCGAGGAAACGACCTCGGACGGGCACCGCAGGCCGGCGTGTCGGGCCAGAGCTATAAGGATTTGCCACTTGGGGTTCGCCGCGGCGATGACCCGTTCGATGTCGGCGGTGCTGACGTATTGCCGGTTCTCTTCGGGGTTGACGCACTTGTGCCGCACGCCGTCGAACGGGTTTGCGGGGGCGAGTTTCCGCTTGAGTGCCGCCTGAAACAGCGCCCCGGCCTGCTTGACGCGGCGGGAGATGGTCGCGGAGGCGTGGCCCAGCTTCAGGTAATAGACTCGCTGCGCAATAGGGGTGGGGCGATCTCGAGTGTAGTCGTGCGGTCCCGGCGGCTCGACCCTCGTCTCACTCGGCGAACATCCGGTTGTGCAG